>JAHFQC010000111.1 GCA_023259375.1 Alphaproteobacteria bacterium | reverse complement strand
CTTGTCGTCGGCGCGCTGTCGGACCGCGGACTGCTGTTCGAAGGCTCAAAGGCGTTCGCCGGTTCGCGCCGTCTGACGCTGGTGGCGAGTGGTTTGCCGACCAAGCAGCCGGACGTCTCGGAAGAGAAGAAGGGCCCGCGCGTCGGGGCGCCGGAAAAGGCGATCGAAGGCTTTTTGCGCTCGGCGGGCGTAAAGCTCGACCAATGCGAGAAGCGCAATGACGGCAAGGGCGAGTTTTATGTCGCCGTGATCCATCGCAAGGGTCGCGAGACCAAGGAAGTACTGGCGGAAATCCTGCCGGAATGCTTCGCCAAGCTGCCTTGGCCGAAATCGATGCGCTGGATTCCGAATAACCCGGTGCGCTGGGTGCGACCGCTGCATTCGATCCTGTGCGTGTTCGACGGCGAAGTCGTGCCGTTCGAGTTCGCGGGCGTGACGTCGGGCTCGACCACCAAGGGCCATCGCTTCCTGTCGGCGGGCGTGATCAACGCCAAGACATTCGAGATCTACCGCAATGACCTCAAGCATCACCATGTGATGCTGGATGCCGAGGAGCGCAAGGAAACCATCCTCACCGACGCCAAGAACAAGGCGTTCGCGTTGGGGCTGGAGCTGATCGAGGATCGCGGACTTCTTGAAGAAGTCGCGGGTCTTAACGAATGGCCGACAGTGCTGATCGGCACCATCGAAGACCAGTTCATGGATGTGCCGGCGGAAATCCTGCAGACATCGATGCGGGTGCATCAGAAGTATTTCAGCCTGCGCGACCCTAAGACCGGAAAGATGGCGAACAAGTTCGCCGTGGTGTCGAACATGACGCCGGAAGACGGCGGCAAGAAGATCGTCGCGGGTAACGAACGCGTGCTCCGCGCCCGCCTGTCGGACGCCAAGTTCTTCTGGGACCAGGATCGTACCCATCGCCTCGACAGCCGTATCGAAAAGCTGAAAGGCATCATGTTCCATAACAAGCTCGGCACGCAGTTCGAACGGGTCGAGCGCATCGTGGCGCTGGCAGCGGAAATTGCTGCCGAGATCGGTGCCGATGTGGAAAAGGCCAAGCACGCCGCGCTGTTGTGCAAGGCGGACCTGACCACCGGCGTGGTCGGCGAATTTCCCGAGCTGCAAGGCGTCATGGGCCGCTATTACGCGCTGCACGACAAATACAATGCCGATGTCGCCGACGCGATCCGCGACCACTACAAGCCGGTCGGGCCGAGCGATGCCGTGCCGACGTCGAAGGTTTCGATTGCGGTGGCCTTGGCGGACAAGATTGACCAAGTCGGTGCATTCTTTGCGGTTGGAGAGTGGCCGAGCGGGTCGGGCGATCCGTTCGCTTTACGTCGTGCAGCTCTGGGAATAATTCGTGTCATCCAAGACAACGAGGTTCGCCTGTCGTTGGCTGGGCTGCTTAGAAAAACATACGACAAGGTCATAAATGAACCTCTTCGCGAAAGCATGTCCCGCGGGGAAGCGAATGTTCTGGAAGTCGGTACTGCACAAACGCAGTATCGCTTGCCGGAATCTATGGAATTGTATCTTGACCGAGTTCTCTCCTTCTTCGCCGACCGTCTGAAGGTCGCGCTGAAGGAAAAGGGCACGCGGCACGATCTGATCGATGCGGTGTTCTCGCTCGGCAACGAAGACGATCTGGTGCGTCTGGTGGCGCGGGTCGAGGCGTTGCAGTCTTTCCTCAAGTCGGAGGAGGGCGCCGACCTTCTGGCGGGCTACAAGCGGGCGGCCAATATTCTGAAGGCTGAGGAAAAGAAGGACAAAACCACCTTCGACGGGACGCCGGAGGCCTCGGCGCTGGTGTTGCCGGAAGAGAAGGCGCTGTTCGCCGATCTCGAAGCGGCGGCAGCCAAAGTGAAGTCCGAAATCGCAGCCGAACGCTTCGTCGAAGCGATGGGCGTGATGGCGTCGCTGCGCGCGCCCGTGGATGCGTTCTTCGACAAGGTCACGGTCAACGACAAGGACCCGGCCTTGCGCAAGAACCGACTGCTGCTGCTGTCGCGCCTGCGCGCCACGCTGCACCTGGTCGCGGACTTCTCGAAGATCGAGGGGTAACCACATCTGTCATCCCCGGCGCCCCGCTATTGCGCAAAGCGCTATGGCGGGGCGGGAAGGGGACCCAGGTGTTTCCGCTGGCCCGCTCATGAAGGATCGGGACGGCGCCTGTCCTTAACCACTGCGCAAACTTCTGCACCTGGGTCCCCTTCCCCTCGCTGCGCTGCGCTTGCTCGGCCGGGGATGACAGGCGGTGGAACACCCGCGGCCCGGCCATGACGAGGGTGCGCCCGGCCGTGCGGGTTGAGCGGGTGCCTAGCCGTCTTTCTCCGTCGTCGGATCGATCATTCTGCGGATTTCGGTAATTTTGGTGGCGGGGAAACCGCTCCTTTCGGCGTGCTGGCGGATGATGTCTTCGTCTTTGGCGAGATAGACGCAGAATGTCTTGTCGCCGGCGACGTAGCTCTCCTGCCACTGGATATCCGGGCCGAGCTCCTTCAGCACTTTGTTGGACTTGCCCGCCGCTTCGCGAAGCTCAGCGCGTTCGAGGCTGCCGACCGCGGGAATGTCACGTTCGATGATGAACCTTCTGAGCGTCATGAGTGGCTCCCGTTGGTAGACTTGCCGCAAAAGTACATTCGAGACGCATGTTTGTCCTGAATTAGCGGTGACGCCGACGGCACGGACGGATGAGGCGTGCATGCTTCTCCTGGCGAGAGTGCGTGCGTCTGGAGTCGCGGAAAACGTGCGCGCCGGCCCTCCCGATGCCACACGCAGTCGTGATCGCGCGCTAAACACATATTTGCGCCACATTTATTTTCGGGCTGCTGCAGGTGCGTCCGACGCGGCCATTTTAAGTGACCGATTTTGCGGCACTGCAGCATTGGGCGCGGCCGTCACGGGTTCGTGGCGCGAGCGTCAAAAAACCTTAAAAAATGACGTTTTCTGCATCGTTGCGATACAAAACTCGAGCCACATTTTTGCCCTATTTTGACTGCCAACCGATTAGGCAGCCTGTGCGTCAAAATGTAAGCAACGAATGCAAATCGTTGTCGCGAAATTCTCCTCTTTGTGCTCGCTTTCGGCCACATTTAGGGCTAAGAGCGCCTCATCATTCTCGAGAGCACCGATGAGTTTTGGTGCGCCCGGTGCTTAGCGCGCGATGATTGAATTGCGCGACGGGACAAGATTTGCCCTTGAAATATTAGTGCGTCAAAGCGCGCAGAACTACCACATTGCGTCTCTCAAGGGACGGTCCTATTCGAGAAATTACAAGCGATGCCAATTACTCCAATATACGGCACGGTCCGCGAATGCAGGTCTTAACCACATCGGACTTCTTGGTAGCGATCCCGCTGTTCGCGGTTTCGTCTCCCGTCCGGTGGGCCGTTGGAGCTTTCAGTACGTACGGCGATCTTCATTCGCTGGCTGTGACGTGCGGACAGCATGGCAATCGTACAAACCAGAAAAAACAAAGGTAGAGAGAAACGATGACGAAATGGGTCTATGCATTCGGAGACGGCAAAGCTGATGGCAATGCCTCTATGAGAAATCTCCTCGGCGGTAAGGGTGCCAACCTCGCCGAGATGAGCAGCATCGGTCTGCCCGTCCCTCCGGGCTTCACCGTCACCACGGAAGTTTGCACGTATTTTTACGCCAACGATCACAAGTATCCGACGGAATTGAAGGCCCAGGTCGACGCCGCCGTCGCGCACATGGGCAAGATCATGGGCGCCAAGCTCGGCGATCCCAAGAATCCGCTGCTGGTGTCGGTCCGTTCGGGCGCCCGCGTTTCGATGCCGGGCATGATGGACACGGTCCTCAACCTCGGCCTGACCCCGGAAACCGTCGAAGGCGTGATCAAGCTGACCAACAACCCGCGTTTCGCGTGGGACAGCTATCGCCGCTTCGTCCAGATGTATTCGAACGTCGTGCTCGGCCTCGAGCATCATGACTTCGAAGAAATCATCGAAGCCGCCAAGGAAGCCAAGGGCGTCGAACTCGACACCGAACTGGACGCCGAAGACCTCAAGGCCCTGACCTCCAAGTTCAAGGCCCTGGTCCAGAAGAAGCTCGGCAAGCCGTTCCCGGATACCGTTGAAGACCAGCTGTGGGGCGGCCTCGGTGCCGTGTTCTCGAGCTGGATGTGCGCCCGTGCGCAGACCTATCGCCGCCTGAACAAGATCCCGGGCGATTGGGGTACGGCCGTCAACGTGCAGGCGATGGTGTTCGGTAACCGCGGCGAGACCTCGGCCACCGGCGTTGCCTTCACCCGCGACCCCGCCACCGGCGAGAACTACCTCTACGGCGAATACCTCATCAACGCCCAGGGCGAAGACGTCGTGGCCGGCATCCGCACCCCGCAGCCGATCACCAAGCTGGTGCGTGAGCGCCAGGGTGGCAAGCTGCCGTCGATGCAGGAAGCCATGCCGAAGATGTATGACGAGCTGTTCGGCATCGGCCAGAAGCTCGAGCATCACTTCCATGAAATGCAGGACGTCGAGTTCACCATCCAGGAAGGCAAACTCTGGATGCTGCAGTGCCGCGCCGGCAAGCGTACCGCCAAGGCGGCGCTGAAGGTCGCGATCGACCTCGTCAAGGAAGGCCTGATCGACAAGACGACCGCCGTCCAGCGCGTCGACCCGTCGGCTCTCGACCAGCTCCTGCATCCGACCCTCGACCCGAAGGCCCCGAAGACCAAGTATGTTGCCGGTCTCGCTGCCTCTCCGGGTGCCGCCATCGGTGAAGCTGTCTTCACGGCCGACGAAGCCGAGAAGCTGGCCAACGAAGGTCATCAGGTCATCCTGGTTCGTACCGAAACCAGCCCTGAAGACATTCACGGCATGCATGCAGCCCAGGGCATCGTCACCGCCCGCGGCGGCATGACCAGCCACGCGGCCGTCGTGGCTCGCGGCATGGGCCGTCCTTGCGTCGCCGGTTGCGGTTCGCTCCGCATCGACTACGACAAGAAGCAGATGGCTGTCGGCGACAAGGTCATCAAGCAGGGTGAAGTCATCACCATCGACGGTTCGGTTGGCCAGGTCTATGTCGGCCGCGTGTCGATGCAGAACCCGGAACTGACCGGCGACTTCAACACCCTGATGGAATGGGCCGACGAAGTCCGCAAGCTCAAGGTCTATACCAACGCCGACACTCCGAACGATGCCAAGACGGCTCGTGCGTTCGGCGCCCAGGGTATCGGCCTCTGTCGTACCGAGCACATGTTCTTTGAAGGCGACCGTATCGTCTCCATGCGCCAGATGATCCTGGCCGAGACGGTCGAACAGCGCGAGAAGGCGCTGGCCAAACTGCTCCCGATGCAGCGCGGCGACTTCGAAGAGATCTTCCGCGTGATGGACGGCCTGCCGGTCATCATCCGTCTGCTCGATCCGCCGCTGCATGAATTCCTGCCCCACAAGGACGTCGAATTCGAAGCGGTTGCCAAGCAGGCCGGCATCTCCGTCGACAAGCTGAAGGCCAAGAGCTCAACCCTGCACGAAATGAACCCGATGCTGGGTCATCGCGGCATCCGTCTGGGCGTGACCTATCCGGAAATCACCGCGATGCAGGCCCGCGCCGTCATCGAAGCGGCCCTGACCGTCGAAGCCGAAGGCAAGAAGGTCGAAGCCGAGATCATGATCCCGATCGTGGCCTGGAAACAGGAACTCGATCTGGCCGCGGATATCGTTCGCAAAGTCGCCGAAGACATCAAGAAGGAAAAGGGCAAGCTCCCGAACTTCAAGATCGGCACCATGATCGAACTGCCGCGTGCGGCTCTGCAGGCCGGCAAGCTCGCCGAGACTGCCGAGTTCTTCTCGTTCGGCACCAACGACCTGACGCAGACCACCTGCGGCATCAGCCGTGACGACGCCGGTCCGTTCCTCACCGACTATCAGGTGAAGGGCCTGCTCATGCGCGATCCGTTCGTGTCGATCGATCGCGATGGCGTCGGCGAGATGATGGCGATTGCCGCCGAGCGTGGCCGCAAGACCCGCCCGAACATGGAAATCGGCATCTGCGGCGAACACGGTGGCGATCCGAACTCGATCGAACTGTGCCAGCAGATCGGCTTGACCTATGTGTCTTGCTCGCCGTTCCGCGTGCCGGTCGCCCGTCTGGCGGCTGCACAAGCGGCGCTCAAGAAGTTCGAACGCGACGTGTGATTGTTAGTAACACGTAGTATCGAATGACGTAACGAGAAGCCTCCGGAGCAATCCGGGGGCTTCTTCGTTTTTCGATGTGCTCGATGCGTGTAGATGTTCGCGCTGTTTCGAGTCGCAACTCGGTCACAATTGTGAATGTGACGCGTAACGAGAATGAATCGCGCGCAAAAGACTCACAAAAAAATCCCAGGGTTTTCCTCGATTTTCGGTTTTCAAGCGTGACGTCGTGTCACGATTCTGTATTTTTTCATTTGACCCGAGCGCGGTTCAGCGGCTAGACGCGCCACTTCCCTCTGGAGGGGAGGAGGGGGAGCTATTCGAGTTCACGCCGACCAAGGTCGACCTCACACGCCGACACCGACGAAACGAAATCCGAAGAGAGTCAATTTCCCGATGCCAAAGAAATCGCCAGACGTCCTACGCCGGTCCGACCGCATCCTAGTCGGTGCGCTGACCGTCGTGCTCGCAGCCGTAAGCGCGGCTGTCGGGGCGGCCGCTGCGTATCGTCCGCACCCGGAACAATTCAAGCCGGCGACGCCCGTCGTCGCCCAGGTCCAACCTCAATTCGCCCAGCCTGTCGAGCCGGTGCAGCCCGTTGTACCGGTTTCGGTCGAAGAGGGACGCACGGCGTCCATCGTCGAGCAGGCTGTGATGAAGAAGCTGCTCAAGGAACACCGCTGCCTTTCCGATGCGCTTTACTTTGAAGCGCGCGGCGAGGGTGAGCGCGGCCAGAAGGCCATTGCCGAAGTGATCTTCACGCGGCTGCAGAAGGGCAAGTACGGCCATTCGATCTGCGCCGTCGTCTACGAAGGCGCCGGCCAGCCGCAGTGCCAGTTCTCGTTCACCTGTAACGGCGCTCTGCGCAAGACCAAGCAGTACGGTCCGTGGATGCGCGCGCAGCAGCTTGCCGCCCGTATCCTGACCGGCGAAGAGCCGCTCAAGAATGCCACCGGCGGCGCGATCAACTTCCATGCCGCTTCGGTCGATCCTATCTGGGCCGGCGAACTCGCCCGCACCACGCAGATCGGCAACCACGTCTTCTACAAGAAGCCGGGCATGAAGCGGGATATGTAGGTTAAAGCGAATAGCAAAAAGGGGCTGACGCGATACCGCGCCGGCCCCTTTTTTGTTTGTCATCCGTTGTGAGCGGCTGGATTCTAGAAATCCAACGCCACATCCAAATTCGGCGCCGAGTGCGTGATCGCGCCGGACGAGATGTAATTGACGCCGGTTTCGGCGATGGCGCGTACCGTCTCGAGCGTGACGTTGCCGGAGGCTTCCAGAGCGGCGCGGCCGGCGTTGATCTTTACCGCCTCGCGCAGCATGTCGGGCTTCATGTTGTCGAGCAGCACGGTGTCGACGCCGAGTTCGAGCGCGATCTGCAACTGTTCGAGCGAATCCACTTCCACTTCGACCTTCACCATGTGGCCGAGGCCGGAGAAGACGCGTTCCACCGCCGGCTTGATGCCGCCCGCGGCGACGATGTGGTTGTCTTTGATGAGGACGCCGTCGTCGAGACCGTAGCGATGGTTAACGCCGCCGCCGCAGCGCACGGCATACTTCTCCAGGATGCGCAGGCCGGGGATGGTTTTGCGGGTGCAGACGATCCTCGCCTTGGTGCCTTTGACGGCATCGACCAAGGCTCGCGTCGCAGTCGCAACACCGGACAGATGCCCGACAAAGTTGAGCGCCACCCGTTCGCCGGCCAGGATCGCCCGGGCGGAGCCCTGAACGGCCAGGAGCGGGGTTCCGGCGGCGACCGTGGCACCGTCCCGCGCCTCCAGACCGATCTTCAGGGAGCCGTCCAGCATGTGGAAAGCGGCTTCGGCCGCCGCCAGCCCCGCGATGGTCCCCGCCTTGCGGGCTACCAGGAGGGCTGTGGCCCGCTGGCCAGCCGGCAGGACCAGATCTGAGGTGATATCGCCGGCCCGTCCCAGGTCCTCTTCCAGGGCCAGACGGACGATGGGCTCGAGCAGCAGGAACGGCGGGGTGCGCAGGGGGAAGGGCATCGACAGGATCCGGGCAGAGGGGTGGGCTTATTTGGCGGCGCAGGCGGGCGTGACTGGGCCTGGCGCGGCTTCGGCGGCGATCCGCTCGGCATCGGCCAGGGTCATGAATGTTCTCGTTCCGGTAGTATCAGTCCCGGAGAAGTCACTGCGGTAGTGTCCGCCGCGGCTTTCGTGCCGGGCGAGGGCGCCAGCCACGACCATCTTGGCGGTGACCGTCATATTGAGCAGCGACGGCTCATGACCGCCGGCCCGCTCGATCTGCGCGATGCGGGCGAGGGCTTCGCTGAGGCCGGCGGCGTCGCGTTCCAGACCGGCATAGCGGGTCATGACCTCGCGGAGCTGGCGCGGTACCGGCGGCGCGGCGGAACGGGCCGGCGCAGGCGGCGTGCCGTGGCTCTTGCGCGGCTGTGTTGTGGCGCGGATGTCGTCGGCAGCACGGGCGCCGAACACCAGCGCTTCGAGCAGCGAGTTCGACGCCAGGCGATTGGCGCCATGCAGACCGGTGCAGGCGCATTCGCCGATTGCCCACAGGCCTTCGAGAGAGGTCCGGCCGCGAACGTCGGAGGCAATGCCGCCCATATGATAGTGCGCCGCGGGCGCCACTGGGATCGGTTGCGTCACCGGATCGATGCCGGCCTCGCGGCAGATTTCGTAGACCGTCGGGAAGTGCGATGCGAATTCGGCACCGACCGCCTTGCGGCAATCGAGGAACACCTTGTGCCCCGCGACCAACTCGCGATGGATCGCCCGCGCCACCACATCGCGCGGCGCCAGTTCGGCGAGCTTGTGCACATCCGGCATGAAACGGCGGCCGGTCTCGTCGACCAGAATGGAGCCTTCGCCGCGCAGCGCTTCGGTGGCGAGCGGAGCAGGGTCTTTGTCGATGGCAATGGCGGTCGGGTGGAATTGCACGAACTCGGGATCGGCGATCACGGCACCGGCGCGTGCCGCCATGCCGAGACCTTCGCCGCGGCTTTCCGGCGGATTGGTAGAGACGGCATATAAAGCACCGAGCCCGCCGGTCGCCAGCACCACGGCGCAGGCGCGGATCAGGATCAGGCGCTGTACCGGCCCATGCCATGTGCGGGCAAACAGGCCGACAACGCGGCCGTCTTCGATCGCGAGTTCGATGGCGTGGAAGCCTTCGATGATGCGGATCGACTCCGCTTCGCGGGCCTGATGGGCCAGGGCGGCCATCACTTCGGCACCGGCCCGGTCGCCTTTGACATGCACGATGCGCGCGGCCGAATGCGCCGCTTCGCGGCCTACCGCCAGCGAGCCGTCCTTGGCGCGGTCGAACGGCGCGCCATAGCCGAGAAGATCGTAGATGCGTTCCGGCGCTTCGCGCGCCACCAACGCTGCGATATCGGGATCGCTGAGACCGGCGCCGGCCGCGATGGTATCGGCGGCGTGGCTCTGCCAGGTATCGCCATGACCGACCGACGCGGCGATGCCGCCTTGCGCGCGGGCACTCGATCCGGACACGCCGGGATGCTCGTCGGCGAGCACGACGCACGGAAACGGCGCCATTTTTAGTGCCGTGAACAGTCCTGCGACGCCAGCCCCGAGGATCAATGCCCCGCGGGTTTCGATGACGTTGTCGATATGCGGCTTCATTCCAGCTCCTTACGCTGCGAAGCGGGCCTTTGTGACGGGCACCGCCAGCATGCGTTCCACGCTCTTTCTGGCGCGGGCAGCAATGGCCGGATCGACCGTGACTTCCACCGTCATGGTCTCAAGGGCGTTGAGGATTTTCGGAAGGGTGATGCGTTTCATGTGCGGGCAGAGATTGCACGGCCGCACAAATTCGGTTTCAGGGAACTCGACCGCAACGTTGTCGCTCATCGAGCATTCGGTGACGAGAACGACCTTGCCCGGATGCTTTGCGGCGACGAAATCGATCATGCCCGACGTCGAACCGGCGAAGTCGGATTCGGCGACCACTTCCGGCGGGCATTCGGGATGGGCCATCACCACCACGCCGGGATTGGCTTCGCGAAAATTGCGGATGTCGGCGGCGGTGAAGCGCTCGTGCACTTCGCAATGGCCTTTCCAGGTGATGATCTTCACGGCCGTCTGCTTGGCGACGTTCTGGGCCAGGAATTCGTCCGGGATCATGATCACGCTGTCGACGCCCCATTCGCGGGCGATGTCTTCCACCACGGCGCGGGCGTTCGAGGAGGTGCAGCAGACGTCGCTCTCGGCTTTCACCGCAGCGGACGTGTTCACATAGGTCACCACAGGCAGGCCGGGATGTTTGGCCTTCAGCGCCACGACGTCGGCGGCGGTGATGGACGAGGCGAGGGAGCAACCCGCTTCCGGATCGGGGATCAGAACCGTCTTGTCGGGCGACAGCACTTTCGAGGTCTCGGCCATGAAGTGCACGCCGGCCTGGACGATCAGTTTCGCCTCGGTCTTGGCCGCCAGCCGGGCGAGCTGCAGCGAGTCCCCGACGAAATCGGCGACGCAATGGAAGATTTCCGGCGTCATGTAGTTATGCGCCAGGATGACCGCGTTCTTCTCGCGCTTCAGCGCGTTGATCGCGGCAATGGTGGGCGCGTGAACGGCCCATTCGATATCGGGGATGACGTGCGCCACCTTTTTGCGCAGTGCTTCGGTCGCGGCAACGACATCCGGCGTGAAAGGCAGTTCGGGCATGTCTTGTCCTGTTATGCTCGTTTTGAGTATATATATAGGGCAAAAACACCGGCCACCAAGGCCGGCCACACGCTTTATGCTACACATGAGTACAAATCCGTCAAGCTCTTTCGTTAGCCATGGCCGGATCGCACCAAATCCTAGAACTGCCCCGGCCTCGCAATTTACCCGAAACAGTTGAAAGTGAACGACACTTCGGGCAAAGCCTTCCTCAGATACGTTCGTAAATCGGGCGCTATCATGCTGCTGTGCGCAGCTTCTTGGGGCCCTCCTTCGGGAGGGCCCATTTTTTTGCAAATTCCACCGCGTGCATTTTGACGCGCATCGCCGTTTTACCGGCAGAGGTGTGCCCGTTTGGAGCGGGATTGCGCGTGCTCGCCCGTCACCTGAGTTGATCCATGTTCATGGATTGCTGTGCGACGTCAGCAGAGATCTTAGCGGAGGCCCTCCCAGGTGTCCGAAAGGAACTCCAATGCGAGCTCAGCGAACTTGCCCTCCTTCGGGAGGGCATTTTTTTCGGTTCAAGGCGTGCGTTGCCGCGCCAGCTTCACGCCGGGCGAGGGGCGTTCGCGCAGGACCTCGCGGCGAAACCGGAACAGTTCGGCCGGCCGTCCGCGCGGCGGAACGTTGAACTTGCCGGTGCCCTCGACCAGTCCCTGATCTTCGACCAGACGGCGAAAGTTCTGCTTGTGCAGGCGGGTGCCTGAAATGGCTTCGACGGTGCGCTGCAGTTCGAGCAGCGTGAACGAGGCGGGCATCAATTCGAAGACCACCGGGCGATACTTCATCTTGCCGCGCAGGCGGGCGATGGCGGTGGCGAGGATGCGGCGATGGTCGAACATCATGCGGTCGCCGAGCAGTTTGACGCCGTCGGTCGCGATCCGTCCATCGCGCGAGGCTTCGCTGACGAGCCCGGCTTCGTAGAGCAGCTCGTAGCGCTCCAGCACTTTTTCTTCGTCCCAGCCGATGTCTTCGTCGCCGAAACACAGCCGTACCCGGTCGCGCCTGAGTTCCGCACAGGACCGGTCGGGCGCCGAGGCCACGAAATCCTCGAGCGCAGGCAGGATGATCTCGTCGATCACGGCGGGTTTGTCGATCCGCCAGTCTTCCCACGGGAAGTAGCGATACCAGTCGCGCCAGATGCTGTCGGGCGCTTTGCTGTCGCCGAGCTGCTTGGTCAGCGCGAGATAGCCGACCGACACCACGCGCGCGTTTTCACCGGGGTTCAGGGTGTGGCGGCCGCGGTCGCCGAAGGTATAGAGCTGCTCGACATAGCCGAGATCGAGATAGGTCTGTTCGCCCACCCAGGTTCGCAGGCCGCTTTCGAGGGTGCGGTGGGCCATCGGGTCGAACGGACCGAAAGGCAGGGCATCGTCGGCGCCGGAGGCATGCACGACCAGAACGCAGGGCGAGTCTTCGACCACCGACACGATGGCGGCCGACAGCCCGATGGTCACAACATGTTTGTCCGGATTCGTCACGCCCCGATCCTATAGCCCAAGTTGCTCCAACGAAAACTCTACCGGTACGCCTTCTTCGACCGGAACGGCCGGTCCCATTTCCTCCACCGCTTTGATCATGGCGCCCTGGCGGTCGAGCTGGGCGTCGGCGTGGCGGATGATGGCGCGGTTGGGATAGGCATGCGGCGCCCGGGCGCGCATCTCGCGGGCCAGCCGGAATTCGGCGCCGCGCCAGGCCCGGTCGCAAAGAATAGAGTAGGCGGTTGCCATCGAGCGGCTGACCCCGGCCCAGCAGTGCACGATCAGCGGCCGCTTGGCGTCCCAGCCGCGGGCGAATTCGAGCAGCGATGCGACATGCTCCTCGCCGGGATGGCACTTGCCGTCCGCCGGATCGCAGATGTCGTGGATCGCCACGCGCAGGTGGCGGGCTGCCGGAAAGCCGCCGGGCGTCTCGATCATGTATTCGGGCGAGAGCAGGCTGATCAGATGCGACGGCTGATACGTCCGCAGCATATCCGGCAGGGCGGAAAGAGGGGTGACGAGGATCAGTGGCATGGCTCACTCTGTTAGCCCGCCATTATGACACGCGAAAGCCGGAATTGTTGCTATTTCAGTTTGTTACGCCGACAGCTTACGGAAACGCTCGAGGAAGAGGGCCTGCGCGTCGGCGGTCGGCAGCGGCGTCAACCGGGGCGTCTTGAGCGCGGCGGGCGGGGCACCGAAGATCTTTTTGGCTTCGCCGACCTCGAAACCGGCGAGTTGGGTCGCCTCGTGGTAGGCCGAGATCAGATCAGCCCGCTTGAACAGCTTCTCCAGGTGTACCGGCGGCTTCGGCGGCAGGCTGAAACGGAGGTGGATGGCCGCCATAAGTTTCAGCTCGAAGCTCTTGTAATTAATGCCGACCGCGGCCTTGAACGGGCTTATGAGGTCACTGACAACATACTCCGGGGCGTCGTGCAGGAGGGCCATCAGACGGGCTTCGCGGGTCAGTCCCGACGGGCTGAGCTCGACCGACAGCCGCTCGACCACCACACAGTGCTGCGCCACCGAAAAGGCATGTTCGCCTTTGGTCTGGCCGTTCCAGCGCGCCACCCGCGCGAGGCCATGGGCGATGTCTTCGATTTCGATATCCAGCGGCGACGGGTCGAGCAGATCGAGGCGGCGGCCGCTCAACATCCGCTGCCAGGCACGGGCTTGTTTGGTCATATGAGAAGCTTCACGGCTACGGCGGCCAACACGACCGCCATGACCCGCCGCAAATAGACTTCCGGTATCCTTGGGGCAAGGTAGCTGCCGATCAGAATCCCGGGGATGGATCCCATGAGCAGCGTCCCCATCAACGCGAAGTCGACATTGCCGAGCAGCCAGTGGCCGGCGCCCGCCACCAGGGTCAGCGGCACCGCATGGGCGATGTCGGAGCCGACCAGACGCACCGCCGGTAGTTCGGGATAGAGCAGGATCAGGGCGGTGACGCCGAGCGCTCCCGCGCCGACCGACGAGCACGCCACCAGGACGCCAAGGAGGACACCGGTCGCGACAGTGTAGCGGTAGGTCA
>JAHFQC010000146.1:512-4901 GCA_023259375.1 Alphaproteobacteria bacterium | reverse complement strand
TGCCCGACTCCGCCAGGATCTTCGTGATCGCAGCCGTCAAGGTCGTCTTGCCATGGTCCACATGGCCGATCGTCCCGATGTTGCAGTGCGGCTTCGTCCGCTCAAATTTGGCCTTCGCCATAATTGCTATCTCCTGTGGGCGGTTTACTTAGGTTTCAACGTTTCCGCGATCGCCTGCGGAACGGTCTCATAATGATCGAACTGCATCGTGTACTGCGCCCGGCCCTGGGACATCGAACGCAGCGTATTGATGTAGCCAAACATGTTCGCCAGCGGGACCATCGCGTCCACGACCTGAGCGTTGCCGCGGGAATCGGTGCCCTGCACCTGACCACGACGAGAATTGAGGTCGCCGATCACACCGCCGAGGAATTCCTCCGGCGTCACGACTTCCACCCTCATCACCGGTTCGAGCAGCTTGGCGGCCTTGCGCTCGGCGAGTTCGCGGAACGCAGCGCGCGCAGCAATATCGAAGGTCAGCGCGTTGGAGTCGACTTCGTGGTAGGCGCCGTCGATCAGCGTTGCCTTGAAGTCGATCACCGGGAAGCCGGCGAGAATGCCGCTTTCCTTCTGCGACTTGAGGCCCTTTTCGACCGACGGGATGAATTCCTTCGGAACCGAACCGCCGACGACCTTGTTCTCGAACACGAACCCGCCGCCCGCAGGCAACGGCTCGAACTCGATCTTCACCCGCGCGAACTGGCCCGAACCGCCGGTCTGCTTCTTATGGGTGTAGTCGACGGTGACCGGCTTGGTCAGCGTTTCGCGATAGGCAACCTGCGGCGCGCCGACGTTGGCTTCAACCTTGTAGGTACGCTTCAGGATATCGACCTTGATGTCGAGATGCAGTTCGCCCATGCCCTTGAGGATGGTCTGGCCGGACTCCTGATCGGTCGACACGCGGAACGACGGATCTTCCTGAGCCAGACGCTGCAGCGCCATGCCCATCTTTTCCTGGTCGGCCTTGGTCTTCGGCTCGATCGCGATCTCGATGACCGGATCGGGGAATTCCATGCGCTCCAGGATCACCGGATTGTTGGGATCGCAAAGCGTCTCGCCGGTGGTGCTGAACTTCAGGCCGGCGAAAGCGACGATGTCGCCCGCGTTGGCTTCCTTGATGTCTTCGCGGCTGTTCGCATGCATCAGAAGCATGCGGCCGACGCGCTCGTTCTTGTCCTTCACCGAGTTGAGCACCGACGAACCCGACGTGACCGAGCCCGAATAGATGCGCACGAAGGTGATCGAACCGACGAAGGGGTCGTCCATGATCTTGAACGCGAGGCCCGCGAACGGCGCCTTGTCGTCGGCATGACGCTCGACTTCGACATCGTCCTTGTGCGGCAGCGTGCCCTTCACCGGCGGAATGTCGAGCGGCGACGGCAGGAAGTCGACGACGGCGTCGAGCAGCGTCTGGACACCCTTGTTCTTGAAGGCCGAACCGCACATCACCGGCACAAACTTGAAGCCGATGGCGCCCTTGCGGATGCAGCGGACGAGATCTTCTTCCGACGGCAGCTTGCCTTCGAGATAAGCCTCGAGCAGCGCCTCGTCTTCCTCGACCGCCATTTCGACGAGCTGGGTATGCAGCTCTTCGCACTTTTCCTTGTACTCAGCCGGAATCTCGATGGTGTCGTACTGAGCGCCGAGCTGTTCCTCGTGCCAGACGAGCGCATGCATCCGGATGATGTCGATGACGCCCTTGAATTCGGCTTCGGCGCCGATCGGCCACGTCAACACCATCGGGCGGGCGCCCAGACGGTCGATCATCATCTGCACGCAGCGGCCGAAATCGGCGCCCATGCGGTCCATCTTGTTGACGAAGCAGATGCGCGGAACATGGTACTTGTCGGCCTGACGCCACACCGTTTCCGACTGCGGCTCAACGCCGGCGACGGCATCGAACACGGCAACGGCGCCGTCCAGCACGCGCATGGAGCGCTCGACTTCGATGGTGAAGTCGACGTGGCCGGGGGTGTCGATGATGTTGATGCGGTGTTCGCGCCAGAAAGCGGTCGTCGCGGCGGACGTGATCGTGATGCCGCGCTCCTGCTCCTGCTCCATGAAGTCCATGGTCGCGGCGCCGTCATGGACTTCGCCGATCTTATGGGACTTGCCCGTGTAATAGAGAATGCGCTCGGTCGTCGTCGTTTTGCCGGCGTCGATGTGCGCAGCAATACCGATGTTGCGATATTTTTCGAGCGGGGTCGTACGAGACACGGTTCGGTCCTTTACCAGCGATAATGCGAGAAGGCGCGGTTGGCATCCGCCATCTTGTGGGTGTCTTCGCGCTTCTTCACGGCGTTGCCGCGGTTGGAAGCAGCGTCGAGAATCTCACCCGAGAGGCGGCCGGTCATGGTCGTCTCATTGCGTGCGCGCGAGGCGGTAATGATCCAGCGGATCGCCAGGGCGCGCGAACGGTCGGTGCGAACTTCCACCGGAACCTGGTAGGTCGCACCACCAACGCGGCGGGAGCGCACTTCCAAAGCCGGCGCAACGTTGCGCAGCGCTTCGTGGAACACCGCCAGCGGGTCCTGCTTGGTTTTCTCGGCGATAACGTCAAAGGCGCCATACATGATGCCTTCGGCGGCGGACTTCTTGCCGTCGTACATCAGGCTGTTCATGAACTTGGCGACAACCAGATCGCCAAACTTGGCGTCCGGGTTGATTTCGCGGCGATCGGCGCGGCGACGGCGGGCCATATCTATTCTCCTCGATTACTTCGGACGCTTCGCGCCATAGAGCGAACGGCGTTGCTTGCGATCCTTGACGCCCTGCGTGTCGAGCACGCCGCGGATGATGTGGTAGCGCACGCCCGGAAGGTCCTTCACGCGGCCGCCGCGGATGAGCACAACGCTGTGCTCCTGCAGGTTATGGCCTTCGCCAGGGATGTAGGTCAGGGCTTCGTAGCCATTGGTCAGGCGAACCTTTGCGACCTTACGCAAAGCCGAGTTCGGCTTCTTCGGGGTCGTGGTGTAAACGCGGGTGCACACGGCACGCTTCTGCGGGCAATGCTGCAGCGCCGGCACTTTGTTGCGCTTGGGCTTGGTGCCCCGAGGCTTGCGGATCAGCTGATTGATCGTCGGCATTCCTGTTCCACTCATCTTGCGGGCTATGCCCGCGGGCCTTGACCTATGGCCGGGCGCACCGTGCGCACGGCAAGAAACAAAACACCGAGTGCAGGAAACTTCCTGCCTCGGTCATATCGCGGAGGACTGGCGGGCAAAGCCCGAAGTCGCGCGGTTCGACGCTATAAACTGGCTCTCCAGCAGTGTTTCCGCGAGGACGACCTGCCCTGAGAGGTGGCGCCTTATAGGGTGCGATTCCGGCAGCGTCAAGCGGCGAAAATTGACGAAATTTCGGGAGGTTGCGCGACATATGGGACGGGCGGTCCCGCCCTGCCGCTCGCCAAGAACGCCCCTGCCCCTCCGAGCGCAAGCGCAATCGTAAGTCATCCACCGGATTCCGCGCCCCCGGCTGCGTGCAAGAAAATTGCGGGTTAACAAGGAGTTATGGCGTAGCGGCAGGGTCTCGACCAGACCCCGCAGGAGCCGGCGAAAGACTATTGCAACGGACCCAACAGAGCCCCGTATAGCGACCGCCGCCGTGCCAGGCTGAGCAATATTCCCGAGCCCAACCGGAGACGCGAGCACGCTCCGCGGGATGGTTAACGCGGCAATCCGTGGCGGCGCAGACAGCGATTCTGCGACTCGGAAGCGATTTCACCCACCGCGACGACAAAACGCCTTCCCTTCGTCGCCCCATCGCCATCAAAACGGCAACACTTCTTAGCATATGGTGCGTATAGGCTCTGGTGTTGGACAAGAACGACAAATCGATGGTTGTCTGTATCTGTAACCGGCTCAGCGAGTTCATGATCAGCCAGGCGGTCGCCAACGGTGCCCGCACCCCCGACGACGTCTTCCGCCGCTATCATAAGCGCCGCGGCTGTTCGAACTGCACCGTCCGCCTTGCCGAGGCCATCGACCGCGCTCTCCACCAGCCGCAGACCCCGGCTGAGTGAGCTCTATCCGCATTTTCCGTTATTGACACTCATTCGCAAGTAACCGATCTAAGCGGGGTCAGAGACGCCTTATGTCTTTCCCTAGCGACAAGGTCGGGTATCTAGATGATCGTCTGCGTTTGCAATAGGTTAAGCGAATCCCGCGTGCGGAAAGCCATCGCAGATGGCGCTCGTTCGGCGGACGATGTTTATGCCTTTTGCGGGGTTAAGAGGAACTGCGGACGATGTCAGGAAACGATCGAGACCATGCTAGCCCAGCCGGAACAGGCGCGGGAACCGGAACCGGTGCTGCAGGCAGCGGAATAGGCCCCTCGCCTACGGCATCGCTTTCCGGCGATGCGGAAGTCATCCGGCTTCTCAACGCTGCG
>JAHFQC010000146.1:0-502 GCA_023259375.1 Alphaproteobacteria bacterium | reverse complement strand
GCCGATTGGGGCGTCTCGATCCTCGCCCACAAGGAACACGAAGAATCAGTCGACGAGATGAAGCACGCCGACCGCCTGATCAAGCGCGTGCTGTTCCTCGGCGGGCTGCCGAATCTGCAGGATCTCGGCAAACTGAAAATCGGCGAGAACGTGCGCGAAATCCTGTCGTGCGATCTCGATCTTGAAATGGATGCCCTCGGCCCTCTGAAGGCCGGCGTCGCGCATAGCGAGTCGGTCGGCGACTACGTTTCGCGCGAACTGTTCCAAGCGATTCTCGAAAGCGAGGAAGAACACATCGACTTCCTCCAGATCCAGATGCGGCTGATCGAGCAGATCGGCATCGAGAATTATATTCAGCTGCAATCGAAGCCGAACAGCTAAAGCTAACGGAAACGATCTTCGGTCCCCCCTCCGGCCCATCTCCCCTGCTATTTCAACGGTCGTACGCGGCCGCGCACTGAGCACCGCGGGGGAGGAAAGGGATACTTGCCGCGGCAATTGA
>JAHFQC010000024.1:22732-55917 GCA_023259375.1 Alphaproteobacteria bacterium | reverse complement strand
GTGAGCTTGCCGGTCAGCGTGTCCGACTTGCCCGAGACGTTGACCACGCGCGTGGTCTTGATCTGCGTGCCCGCGACCGCTGCCTCGAAGCTGCTGTAGAAATGGCGGCTCGCCTGCATGTAGCCGTACACGCCTGCCTCGATCGAGGTAGCGTTGCCCTTGCCGAGGTTGCCCGCGACACGGAAATCCGACCGGCCGGCCGAAATCGCGCCACCGATCATCGTATTCGCCCACGGCATCCACTGCGCGCCCGCGGCGACGCCGTAAACGTTGGAGCGGAACTTGTGCGCGCCGGTATCGGTATTGCCCGCGACCACGCCACCGCTGGCATAACCGTCGACCCAGGTCTCAAGCGGCAGCGTCTGGCCCTTGCCGAGCGGCCGCACCATCGCGGTACGCTGCGACATGATATCGAGGAACGGCGTGAACATCGCCTTGCTCGCCAGCGACATGTCGGCGCCGATTTCGCCCGAGAGCTGGTCGACGGCCGGCTGCAGATTGCCGGAAGAAAGATTGCCGAGCGCGGAGAACGCGGCGGGAAGAACGGCTGGTTTCGCCACGATCGCCTTGTCGATGCCGCCGGCCACCGCGAGCTGATTGCGCGTGGCATCGGTGCCGAGCGCGTTCGACAGTTGGGCGAGATCGACTTGGAGGGTAACCGAATTGGCGCCGGTGAGGACCTTCGACGTGAACTTGGTGCCGTTGGCGGCGGTGAACAGATCGATGGTCGAGGTCGAGAAACTTCCTGTGATGCCGCCGTTTGCCGTCAAAACCGTCAACGGAGTGCCGAGCGCATACGTGCCATCGGCGCTGTTGATCTTGATCGCTCCGGCGAGCGTGGCCTTGCCTGTGGCGGTGAGCGCCGTGGCGCCCGCACTCGTCATATCGACCACGTAGGTGCTGCCGGCTCCGAACGTGATGTCGCCTTTAGAAGTCAGCGTGCCGGCACCGCCCGCGCCCGCCATCACCGTGCCGCCATTGACCGTGACCGCGCCGACAGAGCCCGTACCGGTCAGGGTCGCGCCCGTATTCACCGTCACCGCCGAATTCGCAATCGAGCCGGTAACCGTCAGCGTGCCGCCGTTCAGAATGGTGGCGCCGGTATAACCGGTGCTGTTGCCGGACAGGACCTGCGTGCCGCCCTGCAGAATGATGCTGCCCGGGCCGGAAATGGCGCCGGCAAATGTGGTGTCGGCGGCCGATAGTGTCAGGCTTTGAGTACCAAGCTTGACCGTGCCGGTATCTTCACCCGACAGCGAAGCAAGAGTGGTTCCCACCGTAACGCCGGTGAGGTCCAGCGTGCCGTTGATGGCGACGCTGTCGGACTGGGTCAGGTTCGCCGTGTCGGTGAGCTGCAGCGTGGCGCCCTTCGCGATCCTCGTTGTGCCGGTATAGGAATTAGCCGACTCCAATATCACGGTGCCGGTCAAGATCGACACGTTGCCTGTTCCCGTTATGGCGGTTTTGATCGTCACCGTGCCGCCGGACGCCGGCGAAAAGGCCAGCGTGCCGTCGTCGACGATTCCCGTGGTTTTGGCGATCGAACCCGTAGTCGTGCCGTCGCCGATCTGCAGCGTGCCGGTCGAGATCGTAGTGGTGCCGGTGTAGGTGTTGTTGCCGGTCAGGATCGTGGTGCCGATGCCGGCTTGGACGACATTACCCGTGCCGGAAATGTTGTTGGCAACCGTGGTCTTGTCGAGACGGGCGAATTTGAGCGTGCCGCTGTTGGCAACGCCGTTCGCCGCGGGAGTGGTTGCGTCGTAGAAAATCGCGCCGGTGTTATTGCCGTTGCCGATCTGCAGCGTGGCACCCGAACCGATCGTGGTGTCGCCGGTGTAGGTGTTGGCTCCGGAAAGGATCTGAACGCCCGCACCATTTACCGTCAGGCCGGCCGAGCCTGAGATGACGCCCGAAAACACGGTCGAGGACGTCGCCCCGGGATTCAGCACGAGCCCGTGAGCACCCAAAGCGACCGTGCCCGACCCCGCCAACGAAGCGAACGTCAAGGCTCCGCTCGAAGCGCCCGAAGCGCCCGTGGCATCCAAGGCACCGCTGATGTTGAGCTTGCTGGTCGATGCCAGGCTGCCCGTCAAAATCAGCTTGCCAGCCGTGACTGTGGTCGTACCGGTATAGGTCGAAGCGCCCGAGAACGTCTCGGTGCCGCTGCTGATCGACACGTTGCCGGCGCCCTGGATCGTCCCCGCGAAGGTGTCGGCGGCTGCCGACAGCACCAGCGTGTTGGAGCCGAGCGTCACCGTGTTCGTGCCCGCCAGCGAGTTGATAGTGACCGTGCCCGTGGCCGTCGAACTCGCCGTCAGATTGAGGTCGCCGCCCGCCAGCGTCACCGCCGACTTGAGGCTGGAACCCGCGACCAGCACGAGCTTGCCGCCGGTGACCGTGGTGGCGCCGGTATACGTGTTGATGCCCGACAGCGACTGGGTGCCGCCCGAAACCGTCAGCGTGCCGGTGCCGGTGATCGTGCCGGAGAAATCGCCGGCGCCGCCCGTGATCGTCAACGACTGGGCACCGAGGCGCACGGTGCCGACACCAGTCAACGATTTGATGGCGGCATTGCTGGATTCGGTGAGATCGAAAACCGTATCGGCCTGCACGCCGCTCGACGAGGCGATGCTGCCGGCGCCGGACAGCTTCAGCGTACCGTCGTTGATCGTGGTGGCGCCGGTATAGGTCTGGACTGTCGTGATGGTGGCGATACCAGAGCCCCACTTGTTCACGATGCCGTTGCCCGATACCACGCCGTTCATCGTCACGGCGTAGGCGTTGTAGTATTCCACGGTGCCGTTGTTGGCGATGTTGTAGCCGACCGTGATATCCGACGAGTAGCCGCCGACCTGCAGCGTACCGCCCTGGACCAAAATGCCTTGGTCGATTTTGTTGCTGGCGCCGCCCAGGAACTCGGTGCCGCTCTGAAGAACGACCCGATGGGTAGTCGCGATGTTGCCGGTGAAGGCGCCCGAAGCGGCGGTGAGGACGAGATCGTTGTCACCAAGCGCGACCGTGCCGCTGCCCGACAACGACTTGATCACGGCCGAATTGGCGCCCGCGAAATCGAGCGTGCCGTAGACCACGACGGCGCTGGCCTGAGAGAACGAGCCGGCGCCCTTCACATACATCGTGTCGCTGGCAACGGTTACCGTGCCGGTCAAGGTGTTGACGCCGGTCAGCGTGATGTAACCGCTGGTGAGCGTCAGACTGCCCGCACCGGAAATGACGCCGGAATAGGTCGTATTGGTGTCGTACGTCTTCGATTCAGTGGAACTGTAATCGTTGAGGGAAAGCACGTTCGAGCCCAGGACGATGTTTCCCGACCCCGACAGCGAAATCAGCGAAATGCTGTTCACCGCGCCGGAAATGTCGAACGTACCATTGTCGTTGATGATAAGCCGCTGCGACGACGCAAGGGTGCCTGAGGTGCCGTTGGTATCGGAACCGGTGTCGGAATCGAACAACGCCAGCGTGACGTTGGAACCGATCGTCGTGGTGCCCGTGAAGTCGTTGTTGTAGTTCGTCAGCGAGATCTTGCCGCCGCCCTTGGAGTCGCTGAAGGTGATGTTGCCCTTGCCGGTGAGCTTGCCGCTCAAGGTCGAGGCATTACCCAAGGCGTCGATCGTGCTGCTGGTCGAATCCTTGAAGGTGAAATCGCGCGAATACGACTTCGCGCCGTCGATCTGCACGGTACCGCCCGCCAGGGTCGTGCCCGTGCCGGACAGGCTGGAGATCGTCACCGACTGACCGGATTCGACGTCGGCCCAGGCTGAGGCCGACAACAGCGTCGCCGCCGCCAACGCCAGCGCGGCCCGCGAGGTCGAGCCGCGCAAGTCGTTAAGCCAAAGACGCTGGCGCGAAGCCGCACCCGTATTGCACCCCAGACCCACGAAGCCCTCCATGGAAAGTCATTGAACCAGCCGCAAAATTTCCGGCGAACGCGGCCCGGCATTCATAGTGCCTATAGGGATGGTTCGCTCGCAGATATGTATAGATGTGTAACTCGGTCGTTTTGTCGCGACCAGTCGGGACAAACTTGATAACGTGTCGCAGAAATACCATTAAGGCGTTGTCATAACAAGGAAATCACTCGGTCTACAGGTGCGGCAGAACTGTCGCAGGGCGCGCATTAAGGGTGTGTCACACACCGGCGCAAGAGTATAGGGACGTCCTCTGCAGACGGCTCACGCACTGGCGCCCCAAAACGTCAGAATCGGGCGGCCGACCGGCATCGGTGAGGATCATGGGCACGCTCAGTTTCTGGCACGTCTTGGTGGTGGTCCTGGTGGTCGTGGTGGTCTTCGCCCACCGCCAGATCCCGGCCATGCTGGGTGCTCTCGGAAGCTTGATCGGCCACTTCCGCAAGTCGTCCAAACCGAGGCGCCGCCAGCCGGATGATGTCATCGAAGGCACCTTCGTGCGGCGTGACGATTAGCGGGTCCGCGGCCGCCGAACCGTCAGACATAGCACCCAACCGACATCAGCAACCTCGTACTCCCGCGGCAGCCATGTCCCGAGCAGTTGCAGAACGTCGGCGCTCGCCGGACGAGCCGATAAAAGGCCTTGAGCCCGCCACCGGGTGACGCAGGCTCGCCGTTCGAGCTGATAAACCAGACAATCGCGACAGACGACGATCCGGCGCAACACCTTGCTCACGTCGTGCGGCGCGCCACCAGCGAGATGCAGACGCCGAAACAGATCGGCCACATTACGCTCGATACGGGTAGCCGCGATGCGCTGACCATCTTCATTGCTGACATAATACCGCGGCCGCGTCGCACGGGAGGTGCGCAACGCCATCGGCTTGCCCGCCGCATCGACCAGAAGGCCTTCGAGGATGCCGCCCGAAATCGTCTCGGGCGCAACCATGCTGAACTCAGAACTATCCATCGCATAGGAAAAGACGCTCGACGGACGACTTCCCCTATGCGGCGGAACGCACGTGCAAATTCGATTCAAACGCGCAACGGCAGCGGCCCTTGAGCGGCAATGGGTTCAGGAATGCCGCGGCTGCGCGCGCTGCGCCGTTGTGGCAATCCGCACGACGTCGCCACGATCGAGCGAATCCGGCGGACTGTCGATGACGCGATCACGCGGCCCGATTCCGGATGCCAATTCGATCGTCGTGCCGTTGTCGCGCGCGATCCGCACCGGATGGATGACGACCTTGTTGTTCGGCCCAACCACAGCCACCGCCATGCCGCCCTCCCGGAAGATCAGCGCGCTGGACGGCACCTGAACGCCGCCGCCGGCCCGCATCGCAAACGAGACTTCGGCATAAGCCCCCGGCTTCAGCAACCGCTCCTTGTTGTCGGCGAGAAGCTGGACCAGCACGCTGCCGCTGGCCGGATCGACCGCGCCCGAACTCGCCTGCACCGTCGCAGAGAAGGTGCGGCCGGGATATTCCGGCACGCTGAAGCTCGCTTTGGCGCCCGGCGCGATCTCGGCGGAATAGTTCTGCGGCACGCGGACATAGATGCGGAGCTGGTTCTGGTCCGACACCGTGAACAGCGGCGTCGCCGAGGCGCTGCCGGCGGGCACGAAGTTGCCGATATCGACCGAACGGCTGGTCACCACGCCGTCGAACGGCGCCACGATCCTGGTGTAGCTGAGATTGATGGATGCGGCCTGCACCGCGGCGCGGTCGGATTCGACCAGACCGGCATCGGCGGCGGCCGCCGCGTCTTGAGTCTGCAACTGCTGACTGGAAATCGCGTTCTGCCGCGCCAGCGACTGATAGCGCGCGAGGTCCTGGCGCGCATTGGTCAGATTGGCGGTATCGCGCGCCAGTGCGCCGCGCGCCTGATCGAGCGCGGCCTGATACGGGCGCGGATCAATCTGCGCCAGCAAAGTGCCCGCTTTCACCGGCGTGCCGATATCAACGAACCATTTCTGCACCGTACCCGAGACTTGGGCGTAGATCGGCGCATTGTTGTAGGCCTGCACGTTCCCCGGCAGCACCAGTGAATGCCCGCCCTGCAGTGCCGCCGGCGAAATGATGCGAACCACCGGCACCGCCTGATCGCGCGTCCAATCCTCGACATTGTTGGCCGCCACCACGCGTCCCGCGACGCCGATTCCGACGACGACCAACGCGACCGCGGCGGCACCGATGCCGACGGCCTTCAACCGGCGCGGCGACTTGTACTGCAGCACCTCGGCTTCACCGGTCGGCAGTTCCTCGGCGGTCCGCGGCCGCAATTCCATCTCAGTCGCGCCTTCGAATGAAAAATCCTGTTTGTCAGGCATACGCTTCTCCCGTCGAAGACCGTGGCACCGCACGGGCCGCCGGCGAACGGCGGCCGTGGACGATGCTGAACACCACCGGCACGAAAATCAGCGTCGCCGTGGTCGCGAAAATCAGGCCGCCGATCACCGCCCGGCCCAGCGGCGCATTCTGCTCGCCGCCCTCACCCAGTCCGAGCGCCATCGGCGCCATGCCGATGATCATGGCGAGCGCCGTCATCAGAACCGGGCGGAAACGGGTGAGCCCCGCTTCCATCGCAGCAATCGCCGCATTGCCGGTCGCCGCCAGCCGCTCACGGGCAAAACTGACAACCAAGATCGAATTGGCGGTGCCGACGCCCATGCACATGATCGCGCCGGTGAGTGCCGGAACCGACAGCGTGGTGCCGGTGACGAACAACATCCAGACGATGCCCGCCAACGCCGCCGGCAACGCGGTGATGATGACGAACGGATCGAGCCAAGACTGGAAGTTCACCACGATCAATAAATAGATCAGCACCAGCGCCGCCAAGATGCCGAAATAGAGATTGGTGAAGGCCGTATCCATGGTCACCGCCTGCCCGCGCAACGTCACGGTGGCGCCCTTGGGCACATCGGCTTTGGTGTCGGCGATCAGCTTCTTCACGTCGGCGGTGATGCCGCCGAGATCGCGGTCCTGGTTGGCGGCATAGAGATCGACCACCGGCCGCACATTGTAATGCGAGACCACGGCGCTCGACGTCTCGCGGCTGATGCGCGCCAGGCCGCCGAGCACCTGCAAGCCGCCGTTGGCGCCGGTGATCGGCACATTCGACAGCGATGACAGCGACGAAACCTCATATTCCGGCATCTGCGCCACGATCGGGTAAGAGACGCCACTCTTGGGATCGAGCCAGAAGGTCGGCGCGACCTGCGACGAGCCGGCGAGCGAGGTGGTCAGGCTGTTGGTGACGTCGCGTTCGGTGAGACCGAGTCCGGCGATGCGCGAACGGTCGACGTCGACACGAAGCTGCGGATTATCCTGCGATTGCTGGATACGGGCGTCGGCGACCCCGCGCACGGCGCGCAGCTTGCGCAGGAACATCGCCGCGTATTTCTGATTGGCCTCCAGCTTGGGACCGGCGATCTGCACGTCGATCGGCGCCGGCGAACCGAAATTCAGGATCTGGCTGACGATATCGGCCGGCAGGAAGGAGAACTGCACGCCCGGAAATGCCGCCGGCAAGCGCTCGCGCAAGCGACGCACGTAATCGGCGGTGGCGTGATGGTTGCCGTTGAGACTGATATAGATGTCGCCGTCCTGATAGCCGATCAAACCGGAGTTGTTGTAGATGGTGTTGATCGAACTGGTCGGCAGGCCGAGATTGTCGACGATCGACGACAATTCCTTCGGCGGAATCGTGGCGCGGATCACCTTCTCGATATTTCCGAAGATCGCCGCCGACTGCTCCAGCCGCGTACCGACCGGCGGACGTGCATGAATGGTGATCTGGCCGGAATCGACCGACGGGAAGAAGTTGGAGCCGAGGAACGGCACCAGCGCGAACGACAGCGCCACCACGGCCATGAATCCGGCGACGAACATTGCGCGATGCGCCATCGCCATGGCGAGGAGATTGCGATAGCCCTCGCGCACGTGCTCGAAACGCCGGGTAAAGCCTTGCTGGAAACGCGTGAGCGGCCCGGGTTTTCTGGAACGCGCGATGTGCGCTTCGGCAGCATGCGGCTTCAACAGATACATCGCCATGGTCGGCACCAGGGTGCGCGACAGGATGAACGAGGCGGCCATCGCGAACATCACCGCCTCGGCCATCGGCACGAAGAGATAGCCGGCGACGCCGGTGAGCGAGAACATCGGCACGAACACGATGCAGATGCAGAGCAGCGAGACGAAGGCCGGCGTCACGATCTGCTGGGCGCCGTCGAGGATCGCCTGCCGCACCGGCTTGCCCTGCTCGAGATGCCAGTTGACGTTTTCGATCGTCACGGTGGCGTCGTCGACCAGGATGCCGATGGCGAGCGCCAAGCCGCCAAGAGTCATGATGTTCAGCGTCTGCCCCATCGCCGACAGCGCGGCCAGCGCTGCCAGGATCGCGAGCGGAATCGAGGTCGCGATGATCACGGTGGAACGCCAACTGCCGAGGAACAACAGGATCATCAGGCTGGTCAGCGCCGCCGCGATGATGCCTTCGCGCACCACGCCGGAGATCGCGGCGGTCACGAACAGCGACTGATCGTTCAGCGGCGTGAGCTTGAACGATGGCGGCATGGTTTCGAGAATTTTCGGCAGCGCGTCCTTGACGCCCTGCACGACATCGAGGGTTGAGGCGGCACCGGTCTTGAGGATCGTGGTCAGCACCGCCCGCTCGCCGTTAACGTGAACGAGGCTCTGCTGCGGCGGTGCGCCGTCATGCACATAACCGACATCGCGCAGATAGACCACGGCACCGTTGACCGTTTTGACCGGCAGATTGTTGAGGTCCTGGATGGTTTGCGCGGCGTTGTTGAGCTTCACCGTGTATTGCTGCGCGCCGATTTTGACGGTGCCAGAGGGCGTGATCTGGTTCTGCGCCGCGATGGCATTGCCGACATCCTGCGCCGACAAACCTTTGGCCTGCAGCGCCTGGGGATCGAGATCGACCTGCACCTGCCGCACGCGACCGCCATAAGAATAAGGAATTGCGGCGCCGGGAACGGTGGCAAGAATGGGCCGGGCGAAATTCTGCGTCAGGTCCAGCACCTTCTGCTCGGGCAAGCCCGAACTCGCGAGCTGCAGGATCGGCACGGTGGAGGCGTTGTAGTTGAGGATCAGCGGCGGCGTCGAACCGGGCGGCAAGTTCTTCAGGATGGTCTGCGAAATCGAAGTGACCTGCGCCGTCGCGGTGCGGATATCGACGTTGGGCTGGAAGTAGATTTTGACGATTCCCATGCCCGGCAGCGACGTGCTTTCGATGTGTTCGATATCGTTGACGGTCGTGGTCAGCACGCGCTCGTAGGGCGTGATCACGCGCCCGCTCATCTCATCGGGCGACAGACCGGTGTATTGGAAGGCGACGCCGATCACCGGCACGCCGATGTTAGGGAAGATATCGGTCGGCGTCCGCATCGCCGCCAGCGGCCCGACGATCAGGATCAACAGCGCCATGACAATAAAGGTGTACGGGCGCTCCAGCGCCACGCGGACGATTGCATTCATGAGCGCCGCCTGCCGTTCGGGACGGGAACTGCCCTTGCGTCAAAAGAAAACTGAGCGTTGTGCATAATGTGACTGACCGGTACGTCCGCGAATGTGATATACGGGATACTTC
The DNA here is from genome assembly GCA_023259375.1 of Alphaproteobacteria bacterium. Classification (GTDB taxonomy): domain Bacteria; phylum Pseudomonadota; class Alphaproteobacteria; order Micropepsales; family Micropepsaceae; genus Rhizomicrobium. Next base: position 46,375 of record JAHFQC010000024.1, on the reverse strand, counting down.
TTATTCGACAAGTGACAATTCGCTTGTTCCAAATACGAAATGAAGTGAACGGGAGAAACGTGTGAGCAAACCAGGCGCCAAGCCCGCGGCGGAGCGCATCCGCGAAACGGCACGGCAGCTTTTCTATCAGGAAGGCATCCGGGCGGTCGGTGTTGATGAGATCGTCAGCCGCGCCGGAGTGACCAAACCGAGCCTCTACCGCAGTTTCTCTTCCAAGGACGAATTGGCCGCCGACTATCTGCGTCACCACGGCGGCGAACGCATCAAGGCGTTCGAAGACGCGCTGGCGAGCGGACCCGGTCCGCGCGAGAACTTCCGCGCCTGGCTTGTCAGCCTATCGGAGCGCGCGACCAAGCCGGATTATCGCGGTTGCGGCAATTCCAATGCGGTGGTGGAATATCCCCACCCCGAAAATCCGGCGCGCAAGGTGGCGACCGAAAACAAGCGGCGTTTCCGCGCCTGCCTGCACCAACTGGCGCGAGACCTTGGCGCCAAGAACCCCGAACTGCTCGGCGACATGCTGCTGCTGGTGATCGAAGGCACCTATGCCAGCGGCCAGTTGTTCGGCCCCGGCGGTCCGGCGCATCACGTCGTTGCGGCAGCCGACGCGATCATCGACACGCATCTCGCTCAGAAGTGAATGACCGTGCGGATCGACTTGCCTTCATGCATCAGATCGAAGGCTTCGTTGATGCGCTCGAGCGGCAGATTGTGGGTGATGAACGGATCGAGCGCGATCTCGCCGCGCATCGCCTCCTCCACCATGCTCGGCAGTTGTGAGCGGCCTTTGACGCCGCCAAATGCACTACCGCGCCAGACGCGGCCGGTAACGAGCTGGAACGGCCGGGTGGAAATTTCCTGCCCCGCACCGGCGACGCCGATGATGACGCTCTCGCCCCAACCTTTGTGACAGCACTCCAGCGCCGCCCGCATCACCTTCACGTTGCCGATGCACTCGAAACTGAAATCGACGCCGCCGTTGGTCAATTCCACGATGACATCCTGGATCGGCTTGTCGTAGTCCGTGGGATTGATGCAATCGGTGGCGCCCATCTGGCGGGCCAATTCGAACTTCCCGGGATTGGTGTCGATGGCGATGATGCGGCCCGCCTTGGCTTGGCGCGCGCCTTGGATCACGGCGAGCCCGATGCCGCCGAGCCCGAACACGGCAACTGTATTGCCGGGCTGAACCTTGGCCGTGTTGTGCACGGCGCCGATGCCGGTCGTCACGCCGCAACCGAGCAGGCACACTTTTTCGAGCGGCGCCTCAGGATTGATCTTGGCGAGCGAGATTTCCGCCACCACCGTATATTCGCTGAAGGTGGACGTGCCCATGTAGTGATAGATGGGCTGGCCTTGATAGGAGAAGCGTGTGGTGCCGTCCGGCATAAGACCTTTGCCCTGGGTGGCGCGGATTTTCTGGCAGAGATTGGTTTTGCCCGACCGGCAGAATTCGCACTCGCCGCATTCGGGCGTGTAGAGCGGAATGACGTGATCGCCCGGCTTCACGCTGGTAACGCCCTCGCCGATCGCTACGACGACACCGCCGCCCTCGTGCCCAAGTACGGCAGGGAAGACACCTTCGGGATCGGCTCCGCTCAAGGTGTAGGCGTCGGTATGGCAGACGCCGGTGTGGCTGATCTTCACCAGCACCTCGCCGGCGCACGGCTCCGCGACGTCAAGCTCGACGATCTCAAGCGGCTGGCCGGCGGCAAAAGCGACAGCGGCGCGCGATTTCATGCGGCATTCCCGGTAAGGACTCGCGCGCACTGTCTACGGCCTTTCGAACACCGTCAATGCCCCACGACGATCTTGTTGGGATCGCGTTTCGGCGGCTTGGGAGCGGCCCAGACGAGTGCTCCGGCGACGAGCGTCAATATCCCCAATGTCAGGAACGTGTTGTTGGTGGCCTGCATGACGCTCTGCCCCATCGTGATCTGATCGAGCGCAAAACGGACCGGCTCCTTGTCGATGCCGAAATCCTGCGCCGTTTGCATGATCCACGACGTGTCGTGCATCGCGTTGACGAGCTGGTCTTTGGACGATTTGATGTTGTCGTTCCATTGCGCCACGACCACGGCGGTCGCGATGGCCGTCGCCAGCGTGCGGATGAAATTGAACTGGCCCGAGCCGTTGGCAATGTCCTTGTCCGGCAGGTTCGCGGTCGACATCTCGACCAGCGGAACCATGGTCATCACCATGCCGAAACCGAAGATCAATTGCGGCCACATCAATTGCCAGAACGTGATCTGGTCGTTGTAGCCGACGCGCATCAAGTCCGACGCCGCCGACAGCAAGAGACCGAGAAAGACCACGGCCCGGATATCGAGGCGTGCCGTCAGCCACCCGGTGATCGGCGCCGCCAAGATCATCGTGACGCCCGCCCAGGCCGCATTATAGCCGGCCCACGTCGACGTGTAGCCCATCGCGCCCTGCAGCCACATCGGCACCAGCACGATCGCACCGAACATGCAGCCGAACGCAAGACCGACCACCACCATCGACACGGCAAAGGTACGATTTTGGAAGATGCGCAAATCGACAATCGGCTTTTTGTCGGTGTACTCCCAGATGGCAAAGCACAGGAAACCAAGAACGGCGATGATCAGGAGGACGACGATGAAATCGGAATTGAACCAGTCCATGTCCTGGCCGTTGCCCAGCATGATCTGCAGCGCGCCGACCCACACGACGAGTAGACCCAGTCCGACAAAGTCCACCTTGTCTTTGACCGGGTCCGTTTCGTGCTCCTTGAGCATCGTCCACGCCAGGAAGGCGATCCCGAACGACAGCGGCACCTTGAAGTAGAATGCCCAGCCCCAATAGACGTTGTCGCCGATCAGTCCGCCGATCACCGGGCCTATCGCGGGCGCCAGAACGGAGCCGATCGACCAGATGGTCAAGGCGGTGCCGATGCTGCGCGACGGCGTGATCTTCAAGAGCAAGGTCTGCGAAATCGGGATCATCGGGCCGCCGCAGATGCCGAGGCATACCCGGAAGAAAATCAGCATCGGCAGGCTGGTCGCCATGCCGCACAGCAGCGAGAAAACGCCGAAGCCGACGATGCAGGTGACGAAGGTGCGAACCGCACCGAAACGGCCGATCAGCCAGCTCGTCAGCGGCACCATGATCGCTTCCGCAACGGCGTAGCCGGTGATTACCCAGGTGCCGTTGGACGGCGACGTCGCCAGCGATCCAGCAATGGTGCCGACCAGCACGTTGGCAATCGTGGTGTCGAGAAAGGCCAAGAAATTGGCCATCGACAGCACGATGATCAAAGCCCACAGGCCGATACCGTGCAGCTCTTTTGCACCCGGATGGGCGCTCGCAGCGACGCTCAAGACCCTGCTCCGCTATTTCGAAACGTCAATGGTCGCGTTCATGGACAGCCCGACCCGGAGCGGATGCTCCTTGAGATCGGCAGCGTCGAGCGCAATGCGTACCGGCACGCGTTGCACCACCTTGATCCAGTTGCCGGTCGCGTTCTGGGCCGGAATGATCGAGAACGCCGCGCCGGTGCCGCCGCTGAGCCCCGTCACGGTGCCGTGGAATTTCACCGACGAGCCATACAAGTCCGAGGTCAATTCCACCGGCTGGCCGGGACGCACCTTGGCGAGCTGGTCTTCCTTGTAATTGGCATCGACGTAGACGTCCTGCACCGGAACGATGGTCATCACCGGCCGTCCGGCTGCAGCCATCTGGCCCACCTGGACTACACGCTGCGTTACCACGCCATCGACCGGCGAACGAATAGCCGTACGCGACAGATTCAGCTTGGCGGTATCGAGCTGCGCCTTGGCGGCCATGACCTCGGGGTGGTGCTCGACATCGGTGTTGTCGGTCAACGCCTCGGCCGCACGCAGTGCCGCTTCCGCCGCTTCATACGCCGCCTTGACCGACGTGAACTCCTCGTTCGACATCGCCCCGGTGCCCTGGATCTTCACGCGCCGCTGGTAATCGAGCTTGGTGCGCTCGTAATCGGCACGACGCGCCTCGACCTGTGCAAAATATGTCTGGACCTTGCGCCACGTCGCTCCATAGGCCGCTTGCGCACTGTTGAGCGCGAGCTGCGCATCGGCCGGATCGATCGTGAGGAGAATGTCGCCCTTGTGCACGACCGCGGCATTGTCGACGCGCACCACTTCCACGCGCCCGGTGGTCAAGGGCGTAACGATAGCGGACGATACGGAAACATAGGCGTTATCGGTCGAAACGTAATTCGATCCGACCAGCCACCACCAGGCTCCGGCACCGAGCGCGAGTGCCCCGGCACCCGCGCCGAGGAGGACGAACAGCTTTTTGCGATTGCCCGAATTCGTGTTGGTCTGCATCTCGTTCCTCACTTCTTTACGGCGTATCCGCCGCCGAGGGCGCGGACCAACGCGATGTCATAGCTGAATGCTTGCGCTTCCAGATCGGCGACGGCGGTGCGCTGCTGGATCAACAAGTTCTCCACGGTCAGCACGTCGATATAGGGCGCCATACCGGCCTTGTAGCGAACATTGATGACGCGATAGGCGTTCTCGCTCTGCGCCAGCGAAGCGCGGCCATGGGCGAGTTGCCCTTCGATCGCGCGCCGGTCGGAATAGGCGTCGGCAACGTCGCGCAGAGCGTTCGTCAAGGTGCGGTCGTAGAGCGCCACGGCGGCATCGTATTTCGCACGCGCCGCGCGATAAATGCCGGTATTGCGGCCGTAATCGAAAATCGGCAGATGAACCGCCGGACCGAAAGACGCGATCTCGGACGAAGTCTTGAGCAGGTACTTCGCATCCAGCGTCCCAAGGCCAGCCATCCCGGTCAGATCGACATTGGGATAGAAATTCGCATTGGCGACGTCGATCCCCGAAGACGCGGCTTCGGTCAGGCGCCGCGCCGCAACCAAATCGGGACGACGCCCAATCAAATCGGCCGCCAACGCGCCCGGCAAGCCGTTGCTGCGCAAGGTTCGCCCCTTCGCGGCTGTGATCTTGAGACCATAATCCGGCCCCTTGCCGATCAACGCCGCCAAACCGTGTTGAACCTTCGCAATGGCGGCAGCGACCGCTTCGGCATGGACCTTGGCGGCTTCGAGTTGCGCCAGCGCCTGGCTGCGCGAAGCCTCGTTTTCGAGACCGCGCTGGAAGCGGCTATCAACCAGATCGGCGCCTTTCCGGCGCACCAGTACGGCATCATCGGCCATGCTTTGGTCGACGAACAACTGCTGCAGCAGCGCGTACATGCTGGCAACGCCGGTCGATATCTGCAGTCGCGCGGCCGCCTCGTCGGCCTTGGCGGCTTCGACATTCGACAGCGCTTCGTTGAGCGCGGCGTGGTTCTTGCCAAAGAAATCGAGCTGATAGTCGATCCCAACGGCGACCATGGCGGCGTTGTGATAGCCCTTGGGCAGCGCCGCCTTGAACGGCTCGGGAAATCCCAAATTCTGGGTCATTTTCGTTTCCTGCAACATGCCGCTGCCGGTCACGGTCGGCCACAGGAAGGATTCGGAGATATCGGCCATCGCCGCCATGCCGCGCACGCGCGCTGCGGCCATCTTCAAATCCGGCGCGTCCTTCAGCGCATCGTCGATCAGCCCATCGAGCTGCGGATCGCCATAAGCCTTCCACCACACCTCTTCCGGCCAGGACGATGCCGGCGCGGCGAGACTCTGATCCGCTGCGACTTCATTGGTTTTCATGAGTTCCGGTTTGGGGCCGAGATCGGGCGCGCACGCGCCAAGAACGAGTGCCAGCGCGGTACTCACATATAAGGCGGAAACTGGACGTCGCATGAATGCCTCAAGACCGAACACGGTTTCGTGGATGGAAACACGTTGCCCAAACGGCCGGGCCGTATAGTCTGAAGCAGGCACTGCAAAAAAGGCGCTCGCAGCACAGTGGCTATTGAGGCGGACTCAACAATTCCGTACCGCACTTGACGATTGCTTAATCCGACAATTCTATGGTCCGTCGCTTTATTGAAAAGGACTCAGCAATGCGCGGGTCTGACCTTTCCGATCTCTCCGTTTTCACGGCCGTCGCCGAGCACCTGAGCTTTCGCCAAGCGGCGGAGCAGTTGGGCTTGACGACGTCCGCCCTCAGCCATCGCATGCGCCAGCTCGAAGAACGGATCGGCGTGCGCCTGCTCAACCGCACCACCCGAAGCGTTGCCCTGACGGACGCAGGACGCCGCCTGCTCGAACGCGTGAGCCCCGCCATCGAAGAGATCTCCAGTGCCGTCGGCGACCTGACGCGCGAGCGCGAGAAGCCGATGGGCAAGCTGAAGATCCATACGCCCACCGTCACGGCCGAAATGATCCTGGCGCCGATCCTGCGCGAATTCCTCGAGAAATATCCTGACGTCGAACTCGAATTGGGTGGGGCCGACGGGTTGACCGATATCGTTGGTGCCGGTTTCGACGCGGGCATCTCGCTCCAGGAATTTCTCGCGCTCGACATGACGGCCGTCCGCGTCATTCCCAATATGCCGATCGCCGTCGTCGCCGCTCCCTCCTATTTTGCCAAGCACCCGATCCCGAAGGTCCCCGAGGACCTGTTGCAGCACAACTGCATTCGCTTCCGCCTGCCGCTCGGCTCGACATTGGTGAATTGGACCTTCATCAAAAATCGCACGTCGAGGCGCCTGCTGGCCAAGACCGACATTATCGATGTGAAAGGAAATCTGATTGTCGGAGACATCGGCCTGGCACTTCGCGCCGCCGTGAATGGCGTTGGAATCGCCTACACCCTGGAATCGGCCGCCGACTTTTTCATCCGTTCAGGGCATCTCATCCGCGTGCTGGAAGAATGGTCGCCCAGTCTCGAAGGGTTTTATTTCTACTATCCCGGCAATCGCCAGATCCCAGCGGCCCTTCGCGCCCTCATCGAGATGGTCAAATCCGGACCCGCAAAAGCGGGCGATACGGCCGGCCGCAAAACCGCGAAGCCCGCAGTGCACAAGGCAGCGCGGGGATCGTCCAAGTCGGCGTAGCGGGCGTCCCTGGTCGATCACCTCGCACTTGCCGCAGAATGAAGACGTATGGCCCCGGCGGTGGGGGTGTGTGTTGCCGGGGCCATACTTTTTTGCCGCAACGAGGGTCATCGCGGTTCTTTTGAAGAACGCACAGTCTGCGCTATGCGCTGATCTGTTCGCCCGGGAGCGTTCGGATCACCAACATCCTAGCCGATGCGGCGCACGCCGGTATTTCGTAATCCAGCATTAGGATATGAGTAATCCTCAACAGTATTGGCGGACGCGGTCAGGCATTGTGTCGGCGACACCGCTACCAGATGCTGATGTTGACCGAGAAAAGACCCGACGAGCAGGAGCGCCTGCTGCAGATCCATGAGACGGCGTTGCGCGCATTCGAGTGCAACGGATATGCGGGCACGTCGATGACGTCGATTGCCCACGCGATAGGAGGCTCGAAGACGACCCTCTATCGACGCTATCCGTCAAAGAAGGAGCTCTTCCTGGCTGTGTTGCGGACCGAGATGGACCGCTTCTTTGCCAGCATCAGGCGGTTCTCCACCAGTCAGAACGATCTCGCGCAGTCGCTGTACGATCACTGCCAGTGCTTTGCCCGGACGGCGCAAAGCAGGGATGCCATCGCCGTGTTCCGCCTGGTCATCGCCGAGTGTCCGCGACTGCCGGAGCTTCAGTCCGAGTACAACGCGCGGGTCGACAATCACATTGCCACCTTGACTGCCGCGATCGAGACCTGCGCCCAAAATGCGGCGTTGCCGCCGCTGAACTGGAATTCGGCCGCACGACTGCTTTTCGATCTCAACAAGAATTTCCTATTCAATAAACTTCAGGACGAAACACCGATCCAGGATGCGGCAAGCGAGCGGGATCGGCACGCCAAGTCCGTGCTGGACGTGTTTCTCACCCTGATCTAGGGCAGCAATTCAACACCTACGACGGCCGAAATTGGGCGTTCTCGCGGCGGTGGAGAAGCGGCCGGCTAGCCCTTAGGCGCGACGCCAAGGCTCACATCGAGCCGCTTTACCACTCCGCTGCGCTCAAAAATGGCGCGGCTGGTTTCGGCGTCGAGCCGCAGCCCCGCAACGATCCGGCGCGTGCCATCGGCGAGCGTGACCGCAATGCTGCCGTCGCCGCCTTCATGCAACACGACCGGCGTCTGGCAGATCGTGAAGCCAAGGCTTCCAGGCGCCAATTCCAGCGTCTGCCGCTCGCCTTCAACGGTGAAGAACGAGAACCGGCTGGGCTCGGCAAGGAATTCGTCGCGCTTGACCATGGCGGGAGAGAAGACCAGGCAGCCGTCTTCGATACGAGCGCCCATCTCGCCGAAACGCGAAATGATGTCCTCTTTCACCTGCCCCGTCATGCCGGGCTGCTGCACGCCAGCGAACCCCGGCGTGTGCGAATAAGGATCGAGCGGCACCGCGCCGTAAACCGACGGCGATTTGTGGGTGCCGATACCATCACGAATTTCGTCGTAATGCCGGCGCAGACGCTCGAGCGCGGCCCGATCCTCGTCCACGGCGCGCCCCATCACATCCTGCACCGACAGCAGCAGCTTGGAAACCATGTGCCAATAGATGCAACCGAGCCCCTCGTATTTGTAGAAAGAGCCGGAGCGGCCGGTGAAATACTTGTGGCGGAACACCTCTTCGTACAGAGCCAGGATGCGGGCGTGCTCCTCGGCGGCAAGGCCAAGCGGGGTCAGCGCCTCCTCCAGGACCGACGCATTCGAGAAGCCGGCATTGAAATGAACGCCGCCACGCACGTCGCGCACCACGATGCGCCGGTCGTCACGCGCGAGCATATCAACCAGCATCGGCGACATTTTCAGCCGCTCGGGCGGGATGTTGTTCTTCTCGAAGAAACCGGGCAGCTTGCGGTCGGGATAGAGAAGATAGCTATTCTGATCTTGGCGATAGAGCTTGCTTTGTCGGAGCGCATCCAACAGGTCGGCGGATTCCGCCGGCGACAAGGCACCGGAGCTCAGCACCGCCACCTGCCCTTCCAGCATTTCCGGGAGCCTGCGAACGGCGACGGAGCCCGCCCCAAATTCCAGAATGTTGTAGGCGTGATAGAGCCCGTCCGGACGCCGATTGGCCTGGATGGCGTGATCGATAAAGCGAAGCCCTGTGTCGCAAAAGCCGACCAGCGCTTCGACAGGAACCGGCGTACGGCCGGACAAACCGGCGGCATACACCGTCGCGCGATAGTCGCCGCCAGCCAGCCCCAGTGCATCGAGAACGGTCCGGCGGTCCTGGTCCGACATCGCACCATCGAGCAAGCCGGCATGGGCCTTCAGGATTTTCGCGACGCGTTCAAATGCCGTCGCGACGGCGCTCGACATCTCCACCGCCGGATCGGCACTGGCGACGAATAGTTGGCGCGCAAGATTGAGGAAACGGCGGAGATAACACAATGTCACCATCGAGGCGCCGCTGCCGACCAGCGCATTGTTGGCGTCGTTCCACTCCGGCCGCTGGGTGTTCATCCAGATTCCGGCATCGGAAACGAAATTGAAGAAGCGCGCCAGCATCGTCACGACGAGCTTTTCCGCCAGACTGACCTGATACGGCACGCCGTCGACGAGCAGAGCCTTGCCGTCTGCACCCATGGCGTCGGCCCGCCGGCGGATTTCGCGATCGAGTGTCTCGTCGAAGGTGATGGTGAAATGCGGATCCTTGAGGATCGCATCATAAGGTTTGATGCGATACGGCACATCGGCATAGGTGAAGACGCGGCGGGTCAGCAGCGACGGCAGCGTGCCGGGGTGGAAACGGACGGCGACCTCCAGCAGCTTCAACAGATAAGCGACCTGATGATCGCCCCAATAGCCGATGTAGGACCATGTATCCTGAGGATCGAGAACTTCCCAATCGAACCCGTCGCGCGTAATCCGGTACGGGTTGTAGCCGTCGGCCGTCGAGGCATCGAGAAACTTGAAAATCATACCTTCGACGTAACCGGGATAGGAATAAGCCAGCGCTTCCCAATTCTGGAAGATGTCGCGCCAGTTCCCCTGGTAATTCAATATGCGTTCGCCGTGCGGCCCTTTCACGTCGATGGTGAACACGTTCCACGGCCGGCTCGGGTCGCCGTGGCGGCGGCTGAAGCTCAGAGGCAGATATTCATAAGCGATACGTTCCAGATTGGCGTCGTCCCGGCTGCGAACAAGATCAAGCAACGCATCACGCGGCAGACTTTCCGGCAACGACGACAAAAACGCCTCGTGCCGGTCCGCCAGCGGCCGATTGGCGCCGACGACGAACGCAACAAAGTCTTCCCGCGAAATCCGGTACCCGCCTTCGGGAATGCCGCCGCGCATCACATTGAACAAGGTGTTCGAGTAGTGGCGCCAGGCATTGCGCTCGTCGCGCGTCTTCTGCAGCCCATCGGCGCGGCCGACAATGCGGATGAGATCTTCGGTACCCGCCGCGATATCGCGATCGATTTCGGCCCGCAGATCGGCGCCCGACGTGATGAAAGCCAGGACACTCGCGACACCCGCCGCATCGAGCGATACGTCGGCGACGATGCTCCACTCCCGGGTCTGCTGCGCCGCCAGCGTCAGCGTGGACTCGACGAAATAGGCACCGCGGCGCCCGCGCACCAGAACCTCGTCGTCCAGCGGCTCGCCATGGCGGAAGCGATCGAGCTGCGCCGCGCATAAGAGATGGCGCTCGGGCGGGATGCCTTCGCACCAGACCGTGGTGGCCCTGAGCGACTCGCGGGGGCGCGGCTGATCGGCCGGGATCGAACTCAGCCGGAACAGGCCGAGGCCGCTACGATGCAATTCGCTTTCCTTGTAGCCATCGGCGAGCGTGGAGTATTCGAGCTGAAAGCGCTGCGTCAGGTCGGACGGCAGGATGTTCTGAATGCCGTCGAGAAGACGCACCGTCACCGGCTCGTGCGTCAGGTTGCGCAGCGAGGCCCGGCGCACGAAACCGAAGCGATCCGACAGCATCCATACCGAGGTATAGGCGAGCCCGAGATCGTGATTGACCTCCTCGAGGATCAGCTTGTTGCCGTAGACGCTCTTGTAGAGGTTTCGCGTCTTGCGATACGCCCCGTCGAAGCGCGGCGACAGTGGCTCCCACAAATGCGTACGCCCGCCCGGCATGACATGGCAGATCGTCTTGGCGCCGGTCAGATCGACGCTGTCGTGGATCTTGTCGTCGGTATAATAGGGAAACAGCGCATGATCCGCATCGCGCCGGCCGGCCGTCAGCGCTCCGGTGCTGGAAGCGAACATCCATTGATCCGAGCTCGACACCAGACTCATCAGGAACGGCGCCATCGCGTTGACGTTGGCGATCTTGAAATAGCGTTCCCCGCCGATTTCGACGATGCCGCCTTGTACGCGGCTGTCGATGGCTTCGAGGACTGATGACACGGTCATTAGATGACTCCAGAAACGGCGCGAAAGCGGCTACGGACTCTGCGGGGTGGCCGCTGGCGGCGAGCCGGCCATAATTTGCGGATACAATTCCCGGACGGCCTGCTTCGGTTGCCGCGCCTCGTCGAACAGTCCCCAATGCCCCTCCGTGCCGGATCCCTTCCACGGCTCGTCGAACGCCTCGAAAACGAAAACCGTGACGCCGGCCGACTGGGCCCAGGCATTCAGCGCGCGGATATAGTCGAGTTGCTTGGCCTCGCTGCCGGCGCCCGGCGCATTTTTTGGATTATCGGTAAAGGTCGGCCAGCCCGCCTCCCCGATCACAATCGTCTTGCCCGGATGAGCCGCACGCACCGTCTCGTAAACACGGATGGTCGACGCCATCGCGGTGCCGATGTCCTCGCCGCCCCAAACCGGATAGGTGTGCAAGGTGATGAAGTCGACGGCCCCCGCGAGCTTGGCGGCAGGATCCCGCCAATACAAATAGTCGTCGGCCACCGTCACCGGGCACGGTACGGCCGCCTTCACTTGCGCGAAATAAGCGAGCATCCGGTCTTCGGTGAGCCGGTGATCCGACCACGACACCAGCGCCTCGTTGCCGACATTCACGGCCGCGACGATATCCGGGTATGTGGTGGCCAGCCGGATCGCGCGCGCGATCTCGAGCGAATTGGCATTCAGAGCATCGGGTTTGCCGTCGAGCCAGACGCCGAGCATGACCTTGAGGCCGACCTTCTCGCGTCGCAATGTTTCGAGCACGTCCTCGGAATGACGGTCGGAGGCATAGAGGCGGATGTATTGCCAGTGCTTTTCGACGATCCGAAGATCCTGCAATACCTGTTCCTGCGACGGGAATGGTCCGCTGTCGGGGCGCTGCCCGGCCCGGTAGCCCGAGTACGCGATGGCGGCCCCATGCCATCCGGGCAAAGCCAGATCGTCTGCCGCGCACGCGGCACCGAACAGGCTGAGAAAAACGACCAGGCCGGACAGAAGGCGTTTCATGCCGCCTCCCCGCGCCGCTGCTTGAGATCGGCTTCGATCTTGACCATCTGCGCTTCGGTCAGCGGATAGAGCTGCATCAGGGCCGCAGCCGCGACCAGCAGGACGCAGGGAACCCACGACGTCGCCAGGACGATGCCGAGCAACGCCTGCACGCTTTGCGTCACGTTCGGGATATAGCCGAAGTACGACAGCAGGAGACCGAACAGCCAGGCCCCGATAGCCCAACCCGCCTTGGTGGAGAAGATGGCCGAGGCGAAGACGAGACCCGTGTTGCGCCGCCCGGTACGCCATTCGGCTTCGTCGGCCACATCGGCGAACATCGCAAACACCAGGGGCGAGTTGAAGCCGATGATGAAGCTCGACACGATCTGCAATCCGAAGATCATCGCGATGTCAGTGGGCTTGGCCGCCCAGAAGCCGCCGATCACCAGGCCGCCGACACCGATGGCGAACATGAACAGCGCCTTTTTGCCGAAGATCTTGGCGAGGTACGACGCCACCATGACCGCCGCCACGAAGGCAAATCCGTTCGACACCAGGAACGGCGGCAACAGGCTTTCGTCGCGGACGAAATATTTGAAGTAATACGCGCTGTCCGATCCCTTAATGGCGAATGCGGCGAGCACCAGAAGCAGCACCGAAATCAGCACCCGCCAGGAGCGCGAAGAAAACAGCCCCTTGAGATCGCGGCCGAGGTCGGATTCCTGCTGCGGCGGCGGAGAAACCCGCTCGCGCGTCACGCTGAAACAGACGAACAGCATGATGACGGCAAGAATGCCGTAGAGCACCATCGTCATCTGCCAGCCGAGCACGTAGTTGCCGTGTCCCAGGACGCGGACGAAGGTCGGCGTGAGATACTGCACGAAGATGCCGGCCGTGAACGCGCCGATGAAGCGGACCGAGGAAATGGTCGTGCGTTCCGCCGAGTTCGACGTCATCACACCCATCAGGGCGGTGTAGGGAATGTTGACCGCCGTGTAGAGGAACATCAGCAGCGAATAGGTGATGTAGGCGTAGACGACCTTGTTGCCGCCCTCCAGACCGGGCGTCGTGAAGGTGAGAACGCCGGCCACGGCCAGCGGCACGGCAAACCAGATCAGATAAGGACGGAAATGCCCCCAGCGCGTATGGGTGCGATCGGCGATCGCTCCCATCACCGGATCGGCCACCGCGTCAGCGAGCCGCGTCACCAGCAGCATAGTTCCGATGGCCGCGGCCGACACGCCGAAGACATCGGTGTAGAAAATCATCAGATAGAATTCGAAGGTCTTCCAGTACAGGTTGGAAGCCGCGTCACCCAGCGAGTAACCGACTTTTTCCCCGAAGGAAACACGACCGGCCAGCGACAGCCTGCTGTTCACGGGACACTCCAGTTCTAGGTTCGGCGCCAAGGATACAGGCTCGCGACGGCAAACTGCAGTCCTGCACCGAAAAGTGCCTTGGCTCCTGCGATCTGGAGCCAAGGACCAAGTTCAGGGGGCAAGTCCTGATCCGACACGCGGCGGGCCTCCGCCGTTGTGAGCCGGGAGTACGGCCGCGTTATTCACACGACCGCTCCCCGACTGTCGCACAGGATCAGTACTTAACGTGGACGCCGAACTCGAAGCGGGGGCCGCCCTGGAAGGCGCCAAGGAATTGCTCCTTGTAGCGGCCGTACTGCTTGATGCTCTCGCCCGACAGGTTGATGCCGTCCCACACCAGCGAGATGTTGTCGGTGATGTCGTAGCTCGCGCTGGCATCCAACTGGTTGTAGGCCGCAGTGTTGGTCGGTTCGTACGCATTCTGCGCCTGACCGACACCGGCCAGGAACGCGTCGCGATGCGTGAACGCGATCCGGCCCTGGAAGCCATACTTTTCGTAGTACGCCATCACGCCGTACGACTTGCTGAGGCCGGCCAAAGCGAACTGGCCGTCCGGTCCCAGCGGATCGAACTTGGCACCGCCGAGCGGGATCGACCAGCTGGCCTGGAAGCCGAAGCCGCTGTCGCCGAAGACATGCTGCCAAGCGAACTCGAAGCCGTGGGTGTTGACCTTGTTGGCGTTGCTCGGGCGGGTCACCTGGAACATTTTCAAGGGATCGCCCGGCTGGCCGGTGAACGACAACTGACCCGGATTCATCGCCCGCATCTGGTAGAAGATATCGTAATCGGACGGTGACGCATTACCGCCGGCCTTGAGCGCGGCCAACGCGGCGTTGCGCTGAGCACCGTAATACGGATCGGTGATGCCGTTGATCGCCATGTCTTGCACCGTGGTGGCGATGAAGTTGACCACGTCCTTGCTGAAGTAGTTCATCGAAACGTAGCTGTCGATGCCGTAATACCATTCCACCGTGGCGTCGTAGTTGTACGACTCGTACGGCAGCAGCGCCGGGTTGCCCGAACTCGCCGGACTCGCCAGCGGCTTCGGCGTCAGGCCGACGCTGGTGGTGCCGACCATCTTGGTCAGATCCGAACGCGTGTCGGTCTTGCTGAACGCGGTACGGATCATCAGATTGTCGATGACTTCGTAGCTGGCATCGATGTTCGGCAAGAACTCGTAATTGTGGGCCTTGACGTCCGAATAGCTCGCGGAATCCGCATACAGCGTGTGGAACTCGGTCGGGTTGTCCCACGACACCGCGGTCGCGATCTTCTGCAGGCTCTTGGCGGTGACGTCCACCGCTTCGTAGCGGATGCCGGCGACCATCTTGAACGGACGGTCGAACAGGTCGAGATCGAAGTTGGCCTGGCCGTAGAACGCCTTGGTGACTTCCTGGATGTTGTCCGAGTTGGTCGGCGACGACGGCGGCAGGACATCATAGTTGCCGTAATGCGGACGCGTGTACTGCGTGAAGGACGCCAAGTCATATTCGTAGAAATACGGCGCGATCTTGAGGTCGCAGCCGCCGCCCGAGAACGACTGGATCAAGCCGCAGGTCGAGACCTTGCGATAAGCGCTGGCCGGAACCATGCCCTGGTCGGCTGCGCTGTAGAAGCCGGTACCGATGAAGCTGTTCCACGCCGCGGCATGGGTCTGCATCTTCTTCACCTGGAAGCCGAACTGCAGGCTGGTCAGGCCCTTGTTGGTGTTTTTCCAGACTGTGTCGACGCGCGCTTCGTCGATCTTGGTGTTAAAGACGTTATTGTTCGCCTGATAGAACAGCGGCGAGATCGTGTTGGTGGTCAGCGTGCCGGCCGTCCACGGCGAAACGAAATCGAACCAGCCCTGCGGAATTTCCTGATCGCCGGCATGATAATACTTGGACTTGCCCGGCGTCATGACGGACGGCGTCTGGCCCTGAATGCCGAACGTGTTGTTGCCGCGCGGATCACCACCCGACATCATCAACGAGTGATGCGCATCGACCTTCACGGTGAGATAGTTGGTGGCTTCCCAGTTCACGTTGAAGCCGAGCGAGGTCAGCTCGTTGCGGATATGGTCGTCGAACGTCGAATACGACATGTCGTCGGCCGAATCCTGCACGTCCGTCATGGTGCCGTGTTCGTTGACGGTGCCCTTATAGAAGTTCGTGTCGTAGGTGTACCACAGACCGAAAGTGTGCTGGACCGAATGGTCCTTGAATAGGGCGTAGGTGAAATCGACCGTCGCGGTCACGGACTCGATCGGGCGATACTGCACGACAGCCTGCGCGTTGATGCGGCCGCGCTGGTCTTCCTGATAGCCGTAGCCCATGCCGCGCGGCGCCCAGACGCGCTGCTGCGGGTTCTTGTTGTTGCTGGTGACGACGCCGCTGGAGATGTTGCTGGCCAGGGAGCCATCGGGGTTCAAGTGCTGCACATCGAGCCAGCCGCTGACGGTGGCGGATTCGATCGCGCTGTTGCGGGCCGAATAGGAACCGCTGAGGAGCACGCCGAGCCGGTCATTGAAGAACGTGTCGCTGACGAGTGCGGAGAAATTCGGCGTGTAGTCGTCGCCGACGCGGTTGGTGGAATCGTACAACATCTTCGCCGTTCCGGTGGCGACGAAGCCCGAATGATCGAACGGACGCGCCGTCTTGATGTCGATCGTCGAGCCGATGCCGCCCGACGGAACGTCGGCCCGGCCGGTCTTGGTCACGGTGATGCCGGAGATGTTGTCCGACGAGAGATTCGCGAAATCGAACGAGCGCGTGGCCGTCGCCGTACCCGGCGCGACAGAACCCGGCATCGAGCGCCCGTTCAGGGTGACGAGATTGTACTCGGGGCCGAAGCCGCGCACGGTCACGCGCGCACCTTCACCGAGATTGCGGTCGATCGTGACGCCAGGAATGCGCTGGATGGATTCGGCCAGGTTGGTGTCCGGGAACTTGCCGATATCCTCGGCGGTGATGGCGTCGACGACGCCGCTCGCATTCTGCTTGATTTCCTGAGACGAGTGCAGCGACGCGCGGATGCCCGTGACGACCACGGTCTCCATCTGATCGCCGGACTGCGCGCTGGCTGCTGCGCACAACGCTATGCTGGATACTCCGCAAGCAAGTGCGAACAGACTTACGTTGGATTTCTTCAGAAGCATGTTTCGTAACCTCCCCTTGGCAGTCGATGCTGCCTTTTCTGCGGCGACGCTGAATGATCGCTCTTGAAGACCGACGCCCGCCGTCAGCCGATCCCCACCGGCTGCGCTGTTGCAGCCTCCGAGCCCATGTCATCGGCGGCCAGCTAATGGCTCCAAAAGGGGCAAGTCAATCAAAACATGGAATCGATTCCATGTCTGGCCAAAATCTGTTGTCCAAATATCACATTGATAACGCACACAATTTCATGACATTCGTTTTTTAACAATTATAGAACAGAGAAAATTGTGGAAGCCTTTCCATAAGATAGCGCCGCTTATCCGTATGTAGGCGAAGCAGTTTCGCGAACGGTAGCGTTATCAATTTAGGAGGATGGAAAACGCCCGCCAAAGACCGGACACCCGTGTCAGTGGATAGGGCGCGAGGCCCTTCCAGGCGTGAATCAGAATCACGAAGTGGCGATCAGGAACTCTTCGCCAGGGAGGCGGGGATCTGCTTTTTCTTTCCCGCAGCGATGACCGCAACGGACTCGCGCCACAGGATCGAAGCCGGCAGATTGCGCTCGACCGGCAGTTTGGTGCCGTAGCAGTTGTTGAGCAGATAATTGACGGCACTGAGGACGATACCAGGCCAGGGAATTCCTACGGTCGTCAGTGCGGGCGAGGTGTAGGTCGTGATCTCCAGGCCGTCGTAGCCCATCACGGAGATGTTCTCCGGCACCGCCACACCCGCACGATTGAGGTATGACAACGCGCCGAAGGCCATTTCGTCGTTGGCGCAAAACAGCGCGGTGAAACGCGCCTTTCCGTTCATCAGGGCCCGCGCTCCGGCCTCACCGCCGCGGGGGCGGAAATCGCCGTAAAAGCGCGGCAACTTGCCGATATCGGCCCCCAATGCGGCCAATTCGTTGTAGAAGCCGCGCATACGCAACACGTTGTCGGCCGAGACTTCCGGACCTTCGATGGTGGCGATACGGCGGTGCCCCAACTGCCACAAGGCGCGCGCAGCGACCGCGCCAGCCGCCTCGTGGTCGGGACAGAAGCACATCTCGTCATACTGCTTGAAGCGCCGATTGAGCAGCACCATGTGCGGCTGCAGGCCGAGCAGATGGTCGATGTCGCTCAGGTGCAGCGCGGTCGCCATCAGGATCAGCCCATCGCAGCCGTGATCGATCAGGAACTGAACCCCTTCCAGGGCCTCCTGCCGTTCATTTTCAATGGTTTTTCCGAACGCCACGACCATATGGCGCCCCCTGCCCTGCAGAACCGTGTAGAGGTTGTGCAGGATCGGCGCATAGAACGAACCGCGGATGACGGGCAGGAAAACGCCGACGGTTTGCGACATGCCGGCCTGCAATTTGCGGGCGGTCGGCGACGGACGGTAGCCCAGCGCATCGATCGCCTTTTGGACCCGCTTGGTCGTGCTCAGGGAGACGAAGCCTCTGCCCGATATCACGCGGGACACAGTGGCGACCCCTACCCCCGCCCGTTCGGCGACATCCTTGATCGTTGGCATCCGAGCGCATCCTTGTCCGTATAAGGAATTACGCCCATAACCCGGTGGCGAGCAAGCCGCTTTGCTAAGGTCGCGCCGGACGGGATGTGGCGCAGGACGCTGCAGCTTGAGATTGCCGGCCCCGGAGAAGGGGATGATACAATCGCGGCGGTCCGGCCGTAGTCCAAACTATGAGCGCCGCACATTCTGCGCAACGCTGACATAGCCCCCGCGAGAACCGGCCGATTTCCCGATCAACGCCGATGGCTGGTGGCGTAATCCATCACTGTCGAAAACGGCGCAACCCAAATGGTATCGGAATGCTCCTTAAGATAGGCGAGAAGCTGCGCGTGCGCCTCAGCGGATACGGACAGATAATCGCCTCCCACACCATGGAATCCGAATACCAGCATCCCGCCCGTGTGTTCGGCATGTTGAACGGCGGCGATCAGATCGGCTCCGGTTGCGCTCGCATTGAAAAAGCTGGCGGGAACATTCATCGGATCCAGTGGACCGGCGACCGGGTCGGCAGCACGCGTGTAACGCACCAATCCTCCGGCACGCAGCGCCGGCAGATAGTCCGCTCCGCCGGCCAGGTGCTGGCCGCAAGGCGTGGCAAAGCTGTGCTGCGGCTTGCCATCGATCGCAGCAAGCATGGTGTTCATCGTCCGAATTTCCGTCAGCATGGTATCGACATCGTAGGCTTCGCTGGTGTCGATCGCTTTCGCCGGCGGATAACTGGCATGCGGACAGGCATGGCGAACCGTGTGATTGCCGAGCTCATGCCCCTCGGCCGCCACAGCCCGCCAGCGTGCAATCTGCTGCGGAGCAATGTTGCTTCCGATCAGGAAAAACGTCCCCTTCAGGGCCGCCGCGTCGAGCGCCGGTATCGCGATGTCGAGTTGCGAGACAAGCGCATCGTCGTAGGTCAGCACCACAGCCGCGTGTTTGCCATCAGGCCAAGACCCGGCATCAGCCGGAGCCGCCAGGAGTGCCGCCGCCAGCAAAACTGATCCGACACGCATCGTTATCCTTCGTTGGCGCGGCCATGGCGTGCCCGCGCTCCCAGTCTGGCGGCGTCATTTCCCGTTTGTGGCAAATCTCGCCGGCTTGCCATCGATGCGGCTAACCTAGCAGCCGGAACCGATAACCCGGCGAAAATGATGCCAACCGGATGTCATGCGGTGCAAATCGGTCGGACGCGTTGTGAAAAACGCGGGCGCCTTTGCCGTTCATGGCGACTTCGACTTCCTTGTAATTGACCATCGAGGTGTCGCCGGGGGGCGACATGGTGAGCGCACCGTGGGCTGCGCCGTACGCGACGGCAGCCTGCGGACAATATCGCGTCGAAGTCGATTCAGATGCGCGTCTGATGCAAAAAACCGGCGAGCGCACAAACGCTCTAGCCGCCTCACCAATAAGTATTTTGATATTGTTAGATTGTTTGACTGGTGCCAGGGGCGGAATCGCCGATTTCAGCTAAGAAATTGATATTAGTGGACATTCTCAGTGTGGAAAACCTCACAGCCAACAAAAAAGCCCAACAGAATATTCTCTATGGAAACGTCAGTGGCGATGTCCGCGGTCGGCGGGGCCCCATGAATCTGGCCTAACATTCGGCAAACAAAGACGGGTACGCTTTTTGAATTCTTCCCGCCGCCAAATTTGCTCAGAATTTCGTCGTCTCTTGCCGGCGCGAGCCGGTCTGCCTATGTGCCTTGGGCAGCCCAACCCGCGCCACGCTGGCAGCCCTGATGGCTCATGGAGGGCGATACAATTCGCTACAATATCCGCCTATCGTGAAGAGTTACCGAGATCGGCCGAACCTTCGAGCCCGACGACTATGCCCGAGCCAGCAAAGTCGTTCGCGAAGCTTTGAACACCAGGAAGGTTCAACGTGGTCAAGCCGAGTAGGAACGTGCATTGCTGATCGAGTGATTGCCCGGAGTATCGCCAGCGGCAACGTCGGAGGAGGTCTTAGCCGAGATAACTAAGACCGAAGGCGGGGCGCATATTGCCGCTCGCCGCTACCGATAAGACCAAGGCATAAAACGCTATAACAGAAGACGGTGCTGCGTTCGATCCGCTCCACCTTTATCAACCGCGCCTGCTGATGGCGCCTTCGCGCGCGGATTTCAGATAGCTGCTCAATTTACGACTTGAATAATGTCGATGTAGAGGCATCGTTCGATGCGAACCCGCGAATATCTGGCCGACGCAGTAGTCTCTCACCGGCCGTGACGATCGCTGAAGATACGATTGAAGCAGCGCTAATACTTTGTCGATGCGGGGCTCCTCGCGAGGATTGCAGCGCTCACGGCGGCATATCTCTCCCGCCCCTCAGCCGACGCCATTCGTATGATCACCGTGATGACATAACTGATACCGCGCAAACATTTTCGCACACGGCAAATTGCTCCGCTCCACGTTGAATGGAGCACCAAAGGAAATATTCAAGGTCCGGCGTGTTGACGCACACTCTTCACCGCACCCAATTTTAAGTTGAAATACAGGGAAGTGGAGACAATGATTTTTCCGTCAGATACGCGCTAATACGAAGTGCGAATACTTCTCGTTTGATAACTGATCAGCATTGGTATTTGCCGTCGCTTATTATGCTCATATATCGACCGGAATAATTTAGCTCAGCCGGCACAGCGGGCGCTGACGGCAGCGATCAGAGCGGCGGTGTTTCATGACCGAAGAAAATGTAACAGCTTTTGAGAGAACCGCGCAGCTTCTCGCAGAAACCCCGATATCCGATAATTTGTTATGGACCCTCCACTGGGGCTCTGACGAGAACGGACAGCCATCAATCCTGCAGAAGATGAAGAGTGTCTTGCTTCGAGAAAATGGCATGGCCAGCATTTTGGTATGCGGGCGGTACGGTGTAGGAAAAACGAGTTTTCTTAAGGCCCTGCAGAACAGCATAAAAAGCAGCATAAAGCCGCAATTAGAAGATCAAAATGACGTCACACTTTTGAATCTGTGGCTCAGCATGCCACAGATTACGAGTAACCAAGCTATTCCCGCAGACGTCGCGGTCATCTCAGCCATTATAGAGAGGCTTTGCGGACACGCGCGTAACGACAATGCGGAACCGCCCGCAGGGCCACGCATTGAACTCGATCCCAAAGTTTGCATGGAGTTGCAAACTCGTCTCGACGATTTATGGCGATTTAACGAAGAAAGTAGCGCGAGAAGCGCGCCGCCCGAGAGAGAGCCGCCACGGCCATGTCGAATGGCAGAATCTGGATCAGTTGTGTCCCGAAATTATCGATCGAGCAATCTGGAAGAATACATTGATTACGCATTGGGATGGGACCAGAGCGCGCCGGATAAAATCGGAAGAATGCTGGTTGTGTACTTGGATGATGTTGACCGGTGCCACCTGCACGTTCCGGAAGCATTGATCCGCCTCCTATTGCGATTTCGCAGCGCAAAATCTGTGCGCTTTGTCATCGCTTGCGATCGCGCACTTATGGAGCGCGGAGTTGAAAGATGGATGGGCTCCAATGGCGTTGATGACAATGGAAATATCTACGTTACCGCCAATTCGTCTCTGGAAAAGTACCTGGACGAAATAGTCACTATTTCAGACTTATCGTGTCCACCAAAACAAAATGTCACCCCGCCACAAGACTATCTCCTGGGTATGCCTCTGGCAGAGATTCTCGAAAAATCGCGCGACCACAAAGGAGGAGCTGAGCCAATTTTGTCCACCTATCACGGAGACAACGCTTCCCCAATATTGGCCGAATATCTTTTCACGAGTCTCTGCCGCAACTTGGACGAGCCTGTGCTCATAGAAGCACAGTCAGAAATCTCCCGCCCACCGGCGCCCGATGCAACTGAGCCGCCTCCCGAAGAGGTTCCCCTAGAGCCACAATCTAATGACCCAGACGATCATGCGATAAACCATTCGGCCACGGAGGAGAACTGCGATCAAGAACGTAAGCACAATTTTGGGAAAAATCAGGCGGACGAAAACATTTCCAAGACGGACACAAACGCCGAATACAGCAAAACGCTGCTGCAGAAATTGACTTTGATTGGCCGCGCACTTCATGATTTGGCCGATATCGATCCCAAGATGCGTTTATTACGCTTAAAGCCGCCTCACCGAGATCTCGGAGGCGCGCTTACGCCTCGCCAACTCAAATTCTATCTTCGAACCTGTTTGAGCGAGACACTGCCGATGCAGATGAGGCCTGCGGAAGCGCTGTTACAGCAGATATTCCGCCCTTTTAAGAATATGCGCGATAACGAACCGGAACTGTTCAGGTTCATCTGCGCTGCGGCGCAGAGTGCCCTGGCGGCTACGCCGCGTGGAGGGAGCAACCAGACTGTATCTGGACTCGCCTTGAAGCTGTTTTATGGGCAATTGGAAGCGACTTGCCGAGCATCGGTTACTCTGCCGCTCGACGGTTTGGCAAAGGCTTGGCCGAGACAGCATGATGAATGCGTTTTGCTGCTGAAGTTATTGGCGGCGACAGCGAGGGAGACGGTTAATCAGCCAGTCGGGTTGGAACGGGTGGCAATCGGCGATAATGCAGCCCCCCCTACTCCATCGAATGTGTTGCTGAGCGTTGGTGATCCAAAGTTTGTGACCTGGGTGGAGAGCATATTCCACCGGAAACCGAACGGAAACTCGGTAGCTGCACAGGTGTCGAGCTTCCAGGATATAACGTTAGAGGCATACCGCAGTGGCAGAGGCGGGGTTGCGGAAGCCGTTGCTGCCTATGTGGCAACGTTCTTGAACGCCCACATGCCTTTCTTTGATACGGATAGTGCAGTGAGCCTGTCTAACTTGGCAGTCCTTATAAACGATAGCAAAGGCTTTGAAGCTACATGTGATCGTCTGTTTGACGCCGCAAACAAATTATCTCCGGACGCTACAAATATTGCGCTATTTTATGCGGATTTTTTGCTTGATGTTAGAGCGAGCACAAACAGGCGCGAGAGCATCCTCCAAACAAGCTATCGGGATGTCAGTGCACTGCAAGGAAAAATTTCAAGCCTCTTGTCTAGCTCCTCACGAGGTCTGGATCGCAAACAATTATTCTTTGCTGAAATTCTGAGAATTCGCCTGCGTTGCCCCGTTGATGACAGCGATCTGAACCTTGACGAGGAGCTGTGCGATCTTGTCCTAAGATGGGCGGCGTTTCTCTTGTCGTCGGTAAAAGAGCAGGAAGTTACGCCGATTAGCAGACTCTACGGGGCAATTGAGGCCTTGATTGGCAGCGGTGGCGCGAACATAAAGCGGAAAGCTCGAATTTTGGGATTGCTATGGGGT
>JAHFQC010000024.1:0-22722 GCA_023259375.1 Alphaproteobacteria bacterium | reverse complement strand
CCGATCCCAACCTGGGAATTCGTGAGGCGTATTGCGAATTGGTATGTCGGAGAGAGCGAAACTAGTAGCTCAGAAGAGCGGTTTGGATGTCGTATGAATGTGGGTCTTTTGCGGGATCCCCATTCGGTGGGCGACTCTTCAACGGGAATGATCTGGACGCAAACGCTGTCTGTGACCTCTCGTCGAATGCCTAAGGACCACATGTCTCGGCGCCGCGTCGCGATGGGGCTGCTGGTTGCCTATTATTCTTATGGACAAGATACAACTTGGTCTGAGCGCGCAGATAGGGCCTGGGCCAATGTCGGGGGCAAGGGGCGTTGTACCGACAAGTTGCTTGATGCTGAACTAGAGAACGCAGATCGCGTCCTTCTCCACACCTTCTTGGAAACGGAAAATTCAAGTGAGAAAGCATCATCACTGGTGGAGCTCGTTAAATTTGTATTTCCAGATGATGCCGATTCCCCGATTGTCAGCCTTGATCAGCTCGCTTCGGAGGAGCATTGGCAGGATTGGGATAACGTTCAGCAAACGATCTCTAGCATCGTGAATGCGTATAAATAGTTTTCAAGGGGAAGGCTCAACGTGGAGTCTGAATATATGCAGCGGGGCGGCAGTGAGATGGCGCTAAAGCGAGATGCTATTTTAGATCGCATGATAGAGAGTCTAAAACCCGGTAAGGAGAAGAATACCTTTAGAGCACAGAACATCCTGCTCGCTGGACCGTGGGGGACGGGCAAGACCACGTTGCTCAACGCCCTGGCAAGGAATTCTGTAATCAGCCAAAATTATTTTGTCATCAGGTTTTCGCCATGGGAGCAACTCGCCAACGAAGACCCCCTCGTCGGATTTCTTAGCTATTTACGGCTGTTGGCCCGAAACTTGGAAAAAGCAGAGTGCTCTTTTGGGGAGAATTTTTGGGGAAATACAGTCGAAATACTTGTGCCCAAAGCAATAGAAGCACTCAAAAAATTCCCCATTGGGCGGGCTGTGACCTCAATGGGAGGCGGGGTCGCAACTTTGATTGACTGCGCGAATAGCCCTGAAAAGCTGCGCCAGTTCTCTCCACTGGATGTTATGAGGAGGAATTTCGCAGACCTCTTAAGTGTGCTGGCGAAAGCCGCTGGGCGTGACCGTTGCTTGTTGCTGATCGATGATTTGGATCGGACCAAGCCGGAACATGCGGTCGATATTCTCGATGCCTTATACCATCTTTTTATGCCACACCCCGATGAGAAGGAGGACGACAATATTCGGCTTTCTACGGTATGGGCGGTTAACATCACGATGCTGGAGGAATTCCTGTACGACCATTACCGCAATCAGCCGAGCTTTGATGCCACAGCCTATTTAACCAAGCTATTTCACAAGCGAATTAATGTACCGCCTTTGTACTACTCAAAACCTATGGGCGGGGAAGGCGACAATATCGAACGGCTCAGCGAAAGTGAGGAATTGTGGAGGAAACAATTCGAAGAACTCGGAAATGATCTACAAGGTGAAGAGAAGACTTGGACCAGTGTTTTCGCAAAAGAGGGTATTGCCAAGGCTCTGGCTGAAGGGTTGAACTTTTCCGTTTTTGGAAATTTGCGACTTCATAAGTGCATCCGGGAACAATGCTGCGAATACTGGAGATGGAAGTCGGGTCGGAATTTGCATTCGTCCGGGATCGGAATAGCGCAGTTGGTGCGAGACGCACAGCTGATAGCGCTGGTTCAGGCCTATCCGGGCTTCCGCGAATTCATCGCCATTTATGATGGAATGTGGCCCGAATTTCAGAACCGGGTCAATGACCGGATTGATCACCCGGCATTTACCCCCATTGTAACGCCGTGTTACCGGCATATAGATGACCCCAATCTGCTGTCATTACTGACAGTACTCGGTGCGCTACGATACGACCGCGGAAGATATATCTCGGTGCCAGGGGGGCAGTTACGATTGGGTCAAGACTTGGCCGAGTTGTTAAGGCTTGGATTTTAAGCGTTCGAGGTGGCCAACCGCGTCATATGTAGTGTTCCTGCTCATTGCAGGTTGTGGTCGACGGCACGTACGTTTTCATCACCACCCTCTGGAGGGCTATTCCTTCGCTGCGGCCTCGTTCCTAAACGCGCGACTTCCTTGTCGCTGCCATAGCAACAATATCTGCTCGCGATTTTCACTTTGAAGCGTGAGTGCGAGTTCGAGGAATGCACCGTAGAGCGCCGTCCGGTCGTCCTCGGTGAGTTCGACCAGCCTGGATTTGACCACGAGCCCGCCGAGTTCAATTAGATGCCGGGTTCGTTCGCGCCGTTTCACGACCCAGTCCCGCGTATCAACTCTTGCCTGCTCCGCTTCGAGACAGCGCAAAGAGGCTATCGCTCGCTTGAGCGCTTTCCGGTTGGCTTGGATCTGCGTTCTGAGCGGCCTTTGCCTTCCGAAAAAACTCCTCTCCCGATTTCTTCCATGCCTGTTTTTTGTGCGGCGTCGGTTGATTGCACCGTCGCGATCAACGCTCCGGCTAAAGTTTCTATGTCGAGCGCGTCGGCGCCGGTGGCCACGATCAGATCGCCGAGCTGTTTGCGTTTATTCTCTTTGAGGGCCTTGGCCTTTTCGGTGAGGGTTTTGAGCGCGGCGTCAAAATCACGAGGTTTGCGCATGGTGGGCTCCGTTTCTTCTTACTGTGTGATGATAACGTACCCCTTTCCGAACGCGCCATTGAGCGTGAGACAGTCTGGTACAAAGCGATCCCTCACGGGAATTTTTCTCGTGAGGGCGCGCTTATACGTCGTGCCGACGTGCGCTTCGAAGCGTATCTGAGTGGCTATGGCGATCTACCACTTCTCGGCCAAAGTCATCAGTCGCGCCAACGGATCGAGCGCACTGGCCTCGGCCGCCTATCGCTCCGCGGGGCGGCTCTATGATGAGCGCCTCGATCGGCATCACGATTTTACTGGCAAGAGCGGCGTTGTTCATTCCGAAGTGTTGACGCCGGAGATTGTGCCGGATGAGTTCCACGATCGCGAACAGCTCTGGAATGCGGTTGAAGCCGGCGAGAAGCGCCGTGACGCCCAGCTTGCCCGCGAGATCGAGTTCGCCATTCCACGCGAGCTTGATCAATCCGATGGGATAGAACTCGCGCGGGACTTTGTTCGGGACGAGTTCGTTTCGCGCGGCATGATCGCAGATCTCAATGTGCATTGGGATATCGGTGCGGATGGTCAGGCCAAGCCGCACGCCCATGTCATGCTGACCATGAGGAGCATCGACGAGATCGGGTTCGGCGCCAAGGTGCGGGACTGGAACCGCAGCGAGCTTTTGGAGCATTGGCGCGAAGCCTGGGGCTCCCATGTCAATCAGCGCTTACGGGAACTCGGGATTGAGGCCCGGATCGATCACCGCTCGTTCGAAGAACAAGGCATTGATCTTGAGCCCCAGCACAAGAT
Source organism: Alphaproteobacteria bacterium (assembly GCA_023259375.1). Taxonomy (GTDB): domain Bacteria; phylum Pseudomonadota; class Alphaproteobacteria; order Micropepsales; family Micropepsaceae; genus Rhizomicrobium. Next base: position 19,300 of record JAHFQC010000024.1, on the reverse strand, counting down.
CGGCCCTGCTGCGGCACGGATGGCCGGTGATGGGCTGCAATCGGAGCGACTTGAAGACCATCGTCAAATTGCCCGGGAGAATGGCGAAAAGATCATCGCCAACCCATCCATTGCCTTGGATGCTATTACCCATGGACAGGCGACGTTCACCCGGCGGGATTTGGCGATGTTTGCCCACCGCCATTCCGAGGGGCTGGAGCAGTTCAATGGCGTGATGGCGGCGGTCGAAGGTTCGCCGGAACTGGTGCGTCTTGGGAGAGACGGCCACGAGGAAGAACGGTTCACCAGCCGGGACATGGTCCGGATCGAAGAACGCCTTCACCGCTCGGCCGATCGTCTGGTTGGGCAGGAGCACCACGAGGTCTCGGAGTATTCCCAAAATCGGGCTTTGGCGTCGGCGGAGAAGCGGGGTTTTGTACTGTCCGGCGAGCAGCGGCGAGCCCTACTCCACGTTACGGATGGACGGGACCTCGGCCTTGTCATTGGTCACGCCGGAACCGGCAAATCGGCCATGCTGGGTGTGGCCAAAGAAGCCTGGGAGCAGGCCGGGTTCGAAGTCCGCGGCATTGCACTCTCCGGCATTGCCGCCGAGAACCTGGAGGCCGGCTCCGGGATCGCCTCTCGCACCATTGCCAGTCTGGAGCATCAATGGGCGCAGGGCCGTGAGATTTTGGGCTCCAACCATGTGCTGGTGATCGATGAAGCTGGCATGGTCGGCTCGAGGCAGTTGGAGCGGGTTCTCTCCGAAGCCGAGCGCCGGGGCGCCAAGGTGGTTCTGGTTGGCGACCCCGAGCAGCTCCAGGCTATTGAGGCCGGTGCCGCCTTCCGCTCTTTGAGCGAGCGTCACCCCCATGTCGAGATCACGGACATCCGCCGCCAGCGGGAGGCTTGGCAGCGCGATGCCACAAGGCATTTGGCGACCGGGCGGACCGACGAAGCCCTTGATGCCTACCGCGGGCACGGCATGGTCCATGCCGAGCCAACTCGCGACGAGGCCCGGGCCAAGCTCGTCGAAACCTGGGATCGAGACCGCCAAGCCTCACCCGGCAAATCCCGCATTATCCTCACCCATACCAATGAGGAGGTGCAGAGCCTCAATCAGTTGGCGCGGGAGAGGCTCCGGGCGGCGGGAGACTTGGGCGAAGATGTTGCCGTCACGGTCGAGCGGGGCAAGCGAGACTTTGCCTCTGGTGACCGGGTGATGATGCTCAAGAATGAACGCAGCCTTGGCATCAAGAACGGCACGCTCGCCACCGTCGAACGGGTTACCTCTTCCCATATGGATGTCCGGCTCGATGACGGGCGGCAGGTCGGGTTTGACTTCAAAGATTACAGCCAGCTCGACCGCGGCTACGCCGCCACCATTCACAAGGCCCAAGGCGTCACGGTGGACCGAGTCCATGTGCTGGCAACACCGGGTCTGGACCGTCACGCCTCTTACGTGGCGCTGTCGCGTCATCGCGAGCGCGTGGACCTGCATTTGGGGCGTGACGACTTCGCCGACGACAGCAAACTTGCCCGTACTCTGTCGCGCGAGCGGGCCAAGGATATGGCGAGCGACTACGGCAGAGAGGCCCGTGAGCCCGTTCGCGAAAGTGGTCGTGGCCAGTTGCGTGATATCTCCACCCCGGATCAGCGCAGCCATCAGGTAACGCCGGGACAAAGTCGGTCGCGCGATGCCGGACAGCAGCCCGCCGAAACCAAGCGCGGAATGTTCGCGACCTTCCGGCCGCAAATGCCGTCGCCAGATCGGGGAATAGGCCAGCATCGAGTCCCAGAACGTGCGGCAGCTCCCAAACCGTCGGTCGGTGCGCCCGAACGGGCCGCCCAGCGTGATGCCGCCATTGGCCAATACGGCCGCGCGCGGAGCGATATTGACCGCATGCACGCTCGGCAGCTGCCGGAGCTGCCCGAACAGGAACGCGCTCTTGAAAAGGCGCGCAGCCGTCTCGACGCGGTACGGCCCAAGCTAGCGGCCGATATGGAGAGTGCGATCGCCCACGATCCTTCCCTGCTCTCCGATGCCGCTAAGGGGCAGACAAACCGCATCATCCGAGCCCTTCAGGCCGAGGCGGAAATCCGCACCAATCCCGCGCTGCGCGCCGACCGGTTTGTCGCCGAATGGCAAGGGCTCTCCAAAGCGCACAATCGGATGGAACGGGCTTACGATTTTGATGGTGCCAAGGCAGTGCGCGCCAACATGGCCGGGATGGCAAAATCCTTAGAGCGCGATCCGCAGCTCGAATCGATCCTGCGCAACCGGAAAATCGAACTGGGTCTCGGGAGTTCCTCCGGGCCCAGCATCGGCGCCGAGCTGATGGACCACTTAGGCCGAGGCCGGAATCGGGGGCTTGGTTTGTGAACATGATCTGGAGATGACCATGACTGATGAACCCGAGGTTTTGCCCGGAACCGAGATGCAAATACCGGCCATCCGAGAGCCGCAGCCTGCGCACGCCGAAGATCCCGCGGCAGCGGCGTTCGAGGCACTCCGGGAAGAGGTGGCGCTCGCCCGCCGAGCGGTCGCCGGTCTTGCCGCCGAACGCGCCACCATCCCCGATTACAGCGAAACACTGGGACAGATTTTGCAGGCATGCGCGGCCGCGGCGCGCAAGTTCAAAGAACTCAAAGAGCTACCAGCATTGCACCTGACGCCGGAGATTATCGGTCGGCAAATTGACGATGCTGCAGAAGGCGCCCGTCGGGTCCATCAGGTGGTACTGGCAGACGCGAGCGCCGCGCTGCAGCAGACGGCACGAGACCTGAATAGCTATTTGCAGTCGGCGCGCAGCGCTAGGTCGCAGCGCATTTGGCTCTCCGCTACGGGCGCGGCGTGCCTCGTTACCGGCATGATCCTTTGGGCGACCTTCGCTGGGTACGTAGATCCATCCCCTCCGGTCGATCATCGATCGCCAGAAGCAAAAGCGGCTGCGATACTGGGTATGGATCAAACCCAAGCTGGCGAACACCTGATCCAGACCTCTGCGCCCGACCTTTGGCAGGATATTGTTCTCGGCAATCGCATTGTCGTTGCCAACCGGCACGCGTTGGATGTCTGCCTGAAAAACGCCAGCACCCCTCACAAGCGTTGCGTAATCACAATACCTGCAGCCAAACCGTAATCGGCCAAATCTTGGCCATCGATCCGATCCTAGCAGAAGTTCCGCTACCCACACCCAGTCAAGGCTGGCGCGTTGCGCCACCGCGGAGCGGCTCGCGGCCTTGACAGGGTGTGGGTAGCGGATAGGGCTTGGGATCGGATCGAGGGCAGTCTGCTAGAATGAGCATGAAGCACTTCAAGCAATCACAAGAGGATTGCCCTCATTCGCGGATAGCAGTCTCCTAGAGACCTTACCGGCCTTCTGTAGAACCAGCAACATTACCGCATCACCGCCAAACACCGCCATGTATACGCAGCCGCCGTCACGCCAGAGAAAAGCTATTGCGCGTGCGGGTTGTTGTGCTGATACAGTTATTCCAGCTCTGTAGAGGATGCTTATCATGCCTGAACCAGAACGGATTCTTAGAATGCGCACCGTCCTGCAACGCATCGGACTTAGTCGCTCCACTGTCTATCGCAAAATGAAGGAGGGAACATTTCCGAGGCAGGTCCGGCTCAGTGAGCATTGCTCCGGCTGGCGCGAGTCAGAGATCAACCGTTGGATCAACGACCCTGTTCGCTATTGCGAAACTGATCGGAGGCAAAATAATCCTCCAGAAATGCCGGACGCCTCCTGGATGTCGCGTTAAGACTGCCCGCTAGAACAGCTCGAAGCCATTCCTTATTTCGCGGTCGTGTTGGCTTTCGCTTCCAAAATGTCTGTTTAGTGCGACTCTGGCCATCGGCATTTTGGCGCCTTCGCGTCCGAAGCGGACGTAGCACACTCATGTAAGCCGCGTGCAAATAGGCCTGCGGCTTTACAGTATTATCTGAGCAGAAAGGCTGTATTCTGTTCAGGGTTTGACCAAGTTCGAACAGCGCAAATTACTTCCAGAACAATGCCGTGGATGCTCGCGTCTGACCAGAGCCCGACATTCTGCATCATTCAGCAGCTACCGAACATCGTATAACTGAGATCGAGTGACGGTTTACACGAGGTGTTTTTCCCAGAACTCCAGATCGTCAACTTCCATCGGGTAGCCTTCGCGTTCGCGTTCCTTGACAAAATCTACCGCTTCCTCACTCTCAAGAAACTCAGCGAGTGCATTCACGGCAGTCGATACCTTTGAAAGCTTCTTGCCGCTCCATAGAAATCGATGCGGTTCGTCCGCATCCATCAAGTTGTACTGGATCGCCCGCTCAGCATCTTCCTTCTGGTCATGGTCGTACCAATCGATTGCAACGGCCTTGTCGTACTGGTCCATAATCATGTTGCGGTAGAAGCGAATGCTGACATGCGAGCGAAGGTTGGAAATATCTTCCAAGAGCTCTCTGAACCGCCCCTCAGCATCGAAGCCCTTCTTCTTTTTCATGATCGTTTTGACCGCTGCAGGGTCTTTTGCTGCCTTTAACTCCTCGATCGTGTCAGAGGCTTCTTCGTAGACGTCCTGAAGGCTAGAAAGTTCCTGCTTGATGGCATCAAGCTCATCCTGCACAGCTTTGTGGTCTGAGGCCGATATGTTCGTCGCTGGAGCAAGTTGCTTCAGCAGCTTTTTAAGGTCGACGTTCCAAGCGGCTCGTTTTTTGTCCCAATCGTGTTCAGTGCGCTCCTCGAGCTTAATCTCCAAAGATCGTATCATGTCGCGCAGATCTATTAGTTTGGCAAAATTGTCGATGCTCCATCCCTGGCGAAGCCCCAGCGTGCTGGAGATCGCACTAAACTTGATCGGTGGTACCACGATCGGAAGCGCCGTCAGGGACTTGGCCCAAGTGGCCCCGAGCTCCATAAGGCAAAACCAACTTTCCATGTAACGAGGCGTCATGAGTAGTATTACGAGCTTCGGGTTCTGTATTTGCCTTTTCATATACTCGTTAAAATCGCCTCCCAAGGGGATACCCTGACCATCAACGCTTGAGCAAAAGATCGCCTTGGCCGGGACCCCAATCGCTTCTTTCAGGAAAGCGACGAACTTGTCTGCAAGCGCCTTATCGGCTACCGCGTGGCTGATGAATATATCTGTCATGGCATTCCCTCGATACCTATCCGGATAGCTATATTTGCGAATACTAAATATACAAGTTACTGCTGCGCGAAGCGTGCGCATGACCACAAAGAATTGTCTGCAGCGCAAAAATTGCGCACTCCAATCCGTATACGACTAACGGCTCGAACTCCATCAATCAGTTCCTGGGTACCATCATACAGAGTGGCTTGATTGACTCATAAGCGGCCACATTAGGTTGGATGACTACTGCGTCCCGCATGAACTGAATACAGCAAATTGTTCACACCGCGGAACCTCGCTCCGTGTCGGCAATTGGCGCGAAGTCGCTTGATTGCGTTCGTCAGCTTTAGGCCCCAAACTGCCCTTTGAGAGTTCATCGCAAATGCGCCATCTCTAGCATTCGAAACCGTGGCACCGAGGTGACAGAGCTTTCCGTCAGCGGGGGCAGAATTCTTTGTCAGAGTGTTCGCCTTAATTGATCCAAGCAGTCGGCCCAGGCTTGCATCAGTTCAACCCGCTCAGTCCAATAGCTCGCTCTGTTGTAGGCGCGCCGAATTTCGTTCTGATCCTGATGCCCGAGAGCAGCTTCAATTACGTCGGGCCGAAAGCCCCGTTCGTTTAATATCGAGCTTGCGGCAGCGCGGAAGCCGTGCGCGGTCATTTCATCCTGGGTAAATCCCATGCGGCGCAGGGCTGCGTTCATCGCATTCTCCGACAGTGGGCGGGCATGGGAACGGATCGAGGAAAACACCAGTGCGCCCTTGTGGGTGATATCCATAACCCCTCGCAGCACCTCAAGCGCCTGCCGAGACAGCGGTACATCATGCGGCCGCCGCACCTTGGTGCGAGCGCCGTCGATGCGCCACACGGCCTCTTCCATATCAATCTCTTTCCATGTCGCGCCCCGAACCTCGCCGGGGCGGGCAAATGTCAGAGCCGTGAACTGGAGAGCGCACCGCAGTGTTGGCCATCCGTCATAGACATCTATGGCTGCCAGCAGAGCTCCGAGTTGCTTCTCATCAGTGATCGCGGCCCGGTGCTGCGTTTTGGGGGCCTTTAGGGCGCCCCGCAGGAGGTGCGTTGGATCATCCTCAGCCCGCAGCGTGGCGATAGCCAGCCGGAACACGGTTCCGATCACGCTACGCAGCCTCCGCGCCGTCTCTCGGCGTCCGCTGCGTTCGATCTTTTGGAGCAGCGCCAGGATTTCCGCCGGGCTTATATCCGCGATTGGTCTGGCGCCCAGTTCCGGGCCAGCAAGATCGATAAGCAGCCATCGATTCTTCGTGACGGTAGACTCGGCGGCGCCCTCATCCTCAATGCGCTGCAGATATTCCTCGGCAATCCCCCCAAAGGTGTTCGTCGCCGAAATGATCGCGGTTAACTTCGCAGCCTTCTTGTTGGCCCCGGGATCTACCCCCGAGGCCAACAGCTTCTTGGCCTCATCGCGCAATCGGCGAGCCTCGGCCAGAGGCACGGACGGGTAGACTCCATGAGAAAACTTTTTCTGCTTCCCCCGGAATCGGTACGCTTGGTTCCAGAGCCGCGATCCGCTTGGCTTTACAAGGAGGTAGAGACCTCCGCCGTCAGAGAGCTTGTATTCCGTATCCCGGCCTTTGGCGCAGCGACATGCCGTATCTGTCAAGGCCATGGGGGTGCCTCCCGTTGTTGGCCTCGGACTAGGAGATACCAGGGTGAGGCCAACATCAAGGCCAACAAATCGCCCGGGATGGGGGACCTCTGGTGGAGCAAAGTGAGACCGGCAGAGACGGCAGAAATCTGAAAAATACAGTAATAACAGCCAACTACTGGACTGCCTGAGACGTACTGGGATGTGAGGAGAATAAGTGACTGGTGCCCAGGGGCGGAATCGAACCACCGACACGCGGATTTTCAATCCGCTGCTCTACCATCTGAGCTACCTGGGCACAGTGGGGAGGCGTCTTTTAGGCAAGGAGCGCCGTCCTGTCTAGTCGAACCGGCTAGTTTTCCTGATCACTTCGCCGCGCCCCTCATCTGGCTAAGCCCAGCCGCGCCGCGCCGTTTCGGCCGGCAGACGAGCCTGCAAAGACGGAATTTTGGGGCTGCGCGCCGGCGCTGGCCGTTGCTGCTGCACCCCAAAACACTTCCGCCGCGGCTCCCGGGGGGCGGGGACCGCGGCGGAGTGACCCTCCCGGCCCGAAGGCCGGTCGGACCAACTTGTAACGCCTCTACTTAGAAAACCGCGTTTCGGTAATCAAGCGTCTAGAGGTGGTAGTTCAATTCGAGACCAACCAGAGTCACGCTCATGTGCACGGTACCATTCAGGCTGCCGCGCAATGAATTGCCGGCGTCCGCCTGGTTCAGAGCGATGTTGGCCTTTTCCGCGATCAAACGCGCAGCCGACAGATCAAGGTCGATATTCTTCGTCACGCGATAACCGACGCCGGCGCTCACCCAATAGCGGCCGCCGTCCGGGATACCCGGCGTACGATAGGCGGTGTCGGTGGGCGTATCGTCGAAGCCGGTGCCGAGGCTGAATTTCCAGTCGTCGGTCGGCTTGTATTGGACGCCCACCGAACCGAACCACGTGTCGTGATAGTGGAACGGCGTGAGATCGTCAGGCTGATGCGGATTGCCGGAATGAACCGTGAGAGTCTTCACGATGCTCCAGCCGGTCCAGTCGGCGCCGACCATGAGCGACCATTGCGGATCGATGTCCCACTTGGCGCCCAGCGTTACCACCGGCGGGTTATGCAGCTTGCCCGAAGCTGGACCGTTCGCGAACAGTCCGGTGGCTCCCGACAAGGCCTTACCGACGGCGTCGAGGGTGAAGTACTCGTTGCCCTTCAACCTGTTGTAGACCGCCGAACGGTAGGAGGCGCCGACCGACAGGTTCGGAAGCGGCTTCCATTCGGCACCGACGATCCAACCGGCCGCCCAGTCCTGGGCGCGCAGCTCGACATAGCCGTCATTACCGCCAGGAAGCTGGCCGATATAGGGGAACTGACCTTGGCGATAGAGCCCATAGGTGATCGAACCGACGTCGATCGCCTTCGACAGGCGCCCCTTCATGTACTGGACCTGCAAGCCGCCGGCGACGGAAAACTCCGGCGTCAGCTGATAGCCCGCGATAAACATCATGTTCGCCGTCTTCACGTCGCTCATGGTGGCGTAATAACGGGTCACCGGATTGGGCTTGTAGTTGGTGATCATGCCCCACGGCGTCGAAAACTGGACGCCGAGCGCGATCTTGTCGGTCAGGCGATAGCGCAGTGCGAGCGACGGCACCAAAGCGGTATTGACGATATCGACCGAATGGGACGGGCCCGAAACCGGCAGGCCGGCCGCGTTGGTCGCGGTGAAATCACCGGTCGTGTCCGGCAGAAGGCCGGTATTGGAGACTGCAAAATCAAAGGTCTCGACGTCGTTCACCGTCGCCGGGTTGAACACCATTGTGGTCGGCACAGAGCCGTTAGCGGCATTACCGGCGTACGAAAGACCTAAAGTGGACGCACTGGCGTCACGAAGGCCGAAGCCGCTCGCGTACGCGGACGTGGATAGCAATAAACACGCAAAGACAGATGCTGCCGTGCGGCGCATGGCATTCCCTCATAAGCTACGTTTCCCCGCGGGGATATTAGCCCAGAGTTTTCAGTTGGTCCTACCCCGGTGCGGCAATTCATCGAGAATGCCGAATTCTTCTTCCGTGACGGGAGCTTCCGAGGGGATGGCGTAATCGCCCTTGAGCCAATTGCCTAAATCGACATCAGCGCAATGCTTCGAGCAAAAAGGCCTGAAGGCAGCCACTGTGTCTTTTTTGCAAATAGGACACTTATTTGTTGTGGAGCTACGCTTTGGCACGGGTTCCAACCTCAAATCGTTCGCGGACAAAACCCTCGTTCGACTGAAACGAGACGCGGCCGATTCCGTTGCCGGAGAGCGCGTCGCGCGCATTTTGCGCGTCCAACCATGCGACCACTTCGGGTGCCGCACGCACTTCAATCTCGGCACCGGGCACGACCTTCGCGGTCTCTTCGATGCGGCGCAGAATATCCATCGCCACGACTTCGGGACGACGCAGACGGCCGCGTCCGGAGCAGGTGTCACAGTCCTCACTTGATTGCGATGCCAGCGGACCACGTACGCGCTTGCGCGTGACTTCCACCAAGCCAAACGCCGTAACCGGTCCGATGTTTACCGGCACGCCATCGCGCGCCAGACTCTGCGCCAGTTCGGCCAGCACGATCTCGACGTGCTCAGCCTCTTTCATATGGATGAAGTCGATGACGATCAAACCGCCGATGCCGCGCAAGCGGATCTGGCGGCCGAGTTCGCGCGCCGCTTCGACATTGACGACGGCGCCGGTGTCTTCCACCGCCGCGGCGTGGGTGAAGCTGCCGGAATTGACGTCGACGGCCGTCAATGCCTCGGTCCCTTCCACCGTGATCCAGCCGCCGCACGCCAGCGGTACGCGCGGATGCAGCAAGCCGTCGATGTCGGACTCGAAATCGGCGAACAGCGAGCCGGGGCCGGTAAACAGGGCGATGCGGTCTTCCATATCCGGCATCGCTTCGCGGCAATAAGCACGGGCACGGGCAGCGGTCTGGGCGTCGTCGATCAGGATCGAACGGGTCGCTTCATGGGCGATGTCGCGCAGTGCGCGCTCGACCGGGCCGAGATCGCGATGCAAGGTCGAGGGCACCTTGGCGCTCTTGCGGGCCGCACAAATCTCGCCCCATTCCTCTTCCAGGCGGATGAGATCTTCGAACAATTCTTCTTCGTCGGCGCCGACCGCAGCGGTGCGCAGGATGCAGCCGCCTTTCAGCTCGCCGGTAGCGAACAGCTCCTCGCCGATGGCGCCAAGGCGGGCACGCTCGGCCTCGTCCTCAATGCGGCGGGAAATGCCGACGCCGGGCTGCAGCGGCGTGAACACGGAGAGCCGCCCCGGGATCGTGACATTGGCGGTCAGGCGGGCGCCCTTGTCGCCGATCGGCTCCTTGACGATCTGCACCAGCACCTTGTCGCCTTCGCGCAGGATGGCGCTGATCGGCGGGTCCTCGGACGGATTATCGGACAGGCAGCGCAGTTCCCGGGCGCCGAGAAATCCGGCGCGCTCGTGGCCGATCTCGACGAACGCCGCCTGCACGGCAGGAACCACCCTGGCCACCCGGCCGAGCACGATATCCCCGATCAGGCCGACGCCGCCGGGCTCATCGGAGCCCAACAGGCGCGTACAGCTCAGCGCCTGGAGCCGGCCGTCTTCGACCGCCGCGACGCGAACCTCGCCGACACTCACATTGATGAGAATATCCTGCTGCTTGACCGGAGCCATGCCAGGGTTATGGGGCTTTGGCCGGGAAGTGCAAGGAAAAATGGAAACAAAGCGGGCTCAACTCAATGGGGTAGTGCCATCAGCCCCTGCCAGCCGTGCCAGATGATCTGGATGCCGATGCAAAGCAGAATGAAGGCCATCAGACGCACCAGGACGTTGGTGCCGGACGGCCCCAGCCTATGAACGGTGCGCTCGGCGAAGCGGTAGCAGAGAAAGATTGTTATCGAGATCGCGATGATGCCGGCGAACGCACCGCCGGCGGTCTGCATCAAATCGGACAGCTTGTCGTAAGCCGGCCGCTGGCTGCCCAGGGTGATCGCCACCGACATCGAACCCGGCCCCACCGTCAGCGGCATGGTGTAGGGATAGAAGGAATCGAGCGGCTCGTCCGAGCGATTGGGGGCGGGCGCATGACCATCGGCACTGACGCCCGAATTCAACATGCGCCAGCCGAACGCCGTCACCACTAGGCCGCCGCCGATCCGCACCACCGGCAGCGAAATGCCGAAGAACACCAGCACATGCGAACCGACCAGCAGCGAGGCAACCAGAAGAAAGAAACTTGCGATCGCCACATTGCGCGCCAGCACCGACCGCTCGTGCTCGGTACGCGTGCGGGTCATCGACAGGATGATCGGCGCATTGCCGACCGGATTGATGATCGGGAACAGCGCGGCGTAGGTCAGGACGAAGGCGTTGAGCAGCGAATTCATGGTTGGCCGGAACGAATCTGGAGCGCCGACCGTAGCAGACTGCCCCACAATGGCAAAAAGCCGAGGGTTCCCGTGTCCCATAGCGGAAAGCCGCTCCATATACCAAAGGCGGAATCGAAAATTCCGCCTTCAGCCTCAAGCCCGCCGCCGCCTCCGGAGGCCGTTGTCACGCGGCGATCGACAGGCGCATTGGTCTCATTCTGCGGAGTGCTCACCAAAACCGATCCGCCTTGTGATGCGGCCAGTGCCCCTTGGGCGACCGGGCTTACGCATCCTCGTGGGGGTAATGCTTTTGCAGCGCGTGCGGGCGCGCACTTCCTGTATTTGCGCAGAAAGTTTTAGGTCGAAGCCGAAAGCCGTCCTCCATTGTCAAACACCGAGGAGAGACGTGGGTATGCGCTGCTAACAATTCAAGACGGTGCGACAATCGCTGCATTCTTAAGCGCGAGAAGCAAACGCAATAATTTCCGGAAGATGGACGAATGAAACGCGTTCATGTCGATGAACGGAATTGGTGAATGCGGAGGCTCGTTCTCTGCCCCCGCGCGTGAGGGCGACTTTCGCGTTGGTATGTAACGCGTGGGGGATCGAGTAGCGTCAGCGTGCGAGACTGAGCGCAGCGAAGCAAAGGGGGCTTATTGCACATTGCATCGCGAGCCCCCTTCCCCGCTACGCGGGACTTCCCCCACGCTCTATGTGCCAAGTGGAGAAATTGCCTCGCGCGCGGGGGCAGATGAAACACGCCTGCGTGGGCAGAAAAGAAAGCGCCGTACGAGGTAGAAAGGAGCGCACGCGGAGGCGCGGAGAACTTTATTCGCTGTCATTCCCGGCCGAACCAAGGCGCGTAGCGCCAAGCGAGGGGAAGGGAACCCAGGTGCCGAAGCGATTTCGGTTTTGAAGAATGAGCGAAATTTTTCTCTGGCAGCGTGTCGTTGTCGCTACCTGGGTCCCCTTTCCTTCGCTGCGCTTACGCTTGCTCAGCCGGGGATGACAGATTGGTTTTATCCTGCAAACCCATTGCCGCGCAGGAGCTGCACGGTTTCGCACAGCGGCAGGCCGACGACGTTGGAGTAGGACCCGTTGAGACGGCTGACGAAGATTTCGGCGCGGCCTTGGATGGCGTAGCCGCCGGCTTTGCCGAGGCCTTCGCGGCAATCGACGTATTTCTCGATTTCGGCAGTGGTCAGGCGGCGGAAGACGACGCGGGTGACGACAAGGCGGGTGCGCACGACGCCATCCGGCAGCACCAGGGCCACGGCGGTCATCACCTGATGCTGGCGGCCAGCCAGCAGCTTGAGGCAGTCGCGGACGCCCTCGTTGGCTTCCGGCTTGGGCAGGATGCGCCGTCCGGCGGCCACGACCGTATCGGCGCCGAGCACGTAGGCGCCTTCGGGATGAGTCTCGCGATACTTGGCGGCGACGGCTTCGGCCTTCTCGGCCGCCAGGCGCAAGGCATAGACGCGCGGCAGCTCGCCCTTGCGGGGCGTCTCGTCGAGATTGGCGGCGCGAATGAGATCGGGGGTGATCCCGGCTTGGGCAAGCAGCGCCTTCCGGCGCGGGCTCTCGCTCGCCAGGATCAGGCTCATGGGGTTACTTGAAGCGGTAGGTGATACGGCCTTTGGTGAGGTCGTAAGGCGTCATTTCAACCATGACTTTATCGCCCGTCAGCACGCGGATGCGGTTCTTGCGCATCTTGCCGGCGGTGTGGGCGATGATCTCGTGGCCATTCTGCAGCTTCACGCGAAACGTCGCGTTAGGCAGAAGTTCGCTGACCACGCCTTCAAATTCGAGCAGTTCTTCTTTGGGCATCCGGTCTCTAGGGCTAAATGGAAAAATCCGGCGGGAGAATGCACCGAAAACCGGCAAAAGCAAGTCGCGGCGGGGTCTCATCCCCTGCCGAAACACGGGAAAAGTGATTGGAATTGCTAAAAAATGAACCTCAGCGTGCCTTTGGGGGCAGAACGCTCCCCCCTCCGTCGCCTTCGGCGCCACCTCTCCCGCTATCCGGGCGACATGCGGTCCGCAGGGTTGTGCTCCGCGAGGGAGGAAAGAGGTGCCCTACCCCTTCAAATGCAGGACGCAGATCAGGGTGAAGAGGCGGCGGGCGGTGTCGAAGTCGATGTCGATCTTGCCGGCGAAGCGATCCTTCAGGATGTGGGCGCCTTCGTCGTGCAGGCCGCGGCGGGCCATGTCGATGGCTTCGATGCAGTTCTGCGACTGATTGGGGATCGCCTTGAAATAGCTGTCGCAGATATCGAAATAGTCCTTGATCACCTTGCGGAACGGCGTCAGCGACAGCATCAGCGTGCCGTGCAGCGTCTCGTTGATGAGATAAATGGAGAAAGTCAGCCGGTTGCCGTCGAGGCTAATCAGCAAGTTGTACGGCCCGCCCGGCGAGCCGACCGGGTGGAAATAGTTCGTCTCCAGAAGATCGTAGAGCGCGATCTGGCGCTCGTGTTCCACCTCGCGGCCGTGGCCCTCGGAGGATTTCTCTTCCAGGCTCACGCCGACAAGCCGGTACTGCGAATCGTCGGCCATTTAGGTTTTCTGATTTAATCTGGCCGCGACGGAGCGGGCGTGCGCATCCAATCCCTCGGCTTCGGCCAGCGCAATGGCATCGGGCCCCAGCGCCGCAATCGATGCGGGCGTGAGCGACAGAAGCGTCGAACGCTTGACGAAATCCAGCACCGACAATCCCGACGAGAACCGCGCCGTGCGGGCGGTCGGCAGGACGTGATTGGGTCCGGCGATATAGTCGCCCATCGCCTCGGGCGTATAGCGGCCGAGGAAGATCGCGCCGGCATGGCGGATCAACGGCAGATAGGCGTCGGGATCGGCGACGGCGAGTTCGAGATGCTCGGGCGCAATGCGATTGGCGAGCGGCGCGGCATCGGACAGCGCACCCACCACGACAATGGCGCCGTAATCGTTCCACGACGCGGTGGCGATCTCTTTGCGCGGCAGCAGCGCCAGCTTGCGGGTCACGGCCTCGTCGACCTTGGTCGCGAAAGCGGCGTTGTCGGTGATCAGGATCGCCTGAGCGACGCGGTCGTGCTCGGCCTGCGAGAGCAGATCGGCGGCGATCCACTCGGGATCGTTACCGGCATCGGCGACGACCAGAATTTCCGACGGACCGGCAACGGAATCGATGCCGACCCGGCCGAACACTTCGCGCTTGGCGGCAGCGACATAGGCATTGCCGGGGCCGACGATCTTGTCGACGGGGGCGATGGTCTTGGTGCCATAGGCCAGCGCCGCCACGGCCTGGGCGCCGCCGATGCGATAGATCTCGGTGACACCGGCGCGGCGCGCGGCTTCGATGGATAGCGGATTGATGGCGCCACCCGACGCGGGCGTGACCATGACGAGGCGCTTGACGCCTGCCACCGCGGCCGGAATGGCGTTCATCAGCACCGAACTGGGATAGGAGGCAGTGCCGCCGGGCACGTACAAACCGACGCTGTCGAGCGGGGTGAAGCGCCAGCCGAGGCGCGCACCGGTGGCGTCGGTATAGGACGCGTCGGCGGGCATCTGGCGGCGGTGATAATCCTCGATGCGCTTGGCGGCGACGTCGAGCGCCTTCAGGGTTTCCGGCTTGCAAGCGGACGCCGCGGCGGCGATTTCGTCCGGCGTCAGACGCAGGGTCGCGACCGACAGAGCGGCGCGGTCGAATTTGTTGGAGAGCTCGACCAGAGCCTCGTCACCCCGTTTGCGCACGTCGGCGATGATCGCCCGCACGGACGTGGACACGTCGTCGTCGGTCTCGCGCTTCATGGTCAGGAGCGCGTCGAATTCGGCGGCGAAATTGGGGGACTTCGCGTCCAGCCAGCGTCTCATTTCACTCTTCTTCGTGTGTCGGACGGCCGCGTGCCGCCCACGGACCGGTCAAATCGGCCAGCGCCGCATCGAGGCATTCGACCTCGAGCATCATGGCGCCGCCGCCGGAGAATGTCAGTTCGACCTTGCCGCCGGGATTTTCGGAGCCGTCGCCCGCGGGCGTGAAGCGGATCGCGAGCAGCGACAGCACCGCGCCGTGGGCGCCCATCTTGATGTTCTTGGACTTGACCGACAAGACGCCGTCGAAATGCAGGCCGGAGCGGACGCGGGTGTTGGTCTTTTCGCCGTTCTCCCACTGGAAGCGGTTGAGCACCGCGACGAAACGGCGGGCTTTGGGCAGATATTTGAGGTCGCCGACCTTGGCGACGGCATCCTGCAAACGGGCCGAGATGACTTCGAGGTCCTCGGTATCCTGAGCGGCAAGAATAGGTGCGTTGGTCATGCGCTGATCCGTTCGATATTCGCGCCGACGCCGCGGAGTTTTTCCTCCAGGCGCTCGAAGCCGCGATCCAGGTGATAGACGCGATTGACGATGGTTTCGCCCTCCGCCGCAAGCCCCGCCAGCACCAGGCTGGACGAAGCGCGCAGGTCGGTGGCCATGACGGGGGCCCCCATCAGCTTGGGCACGCCGGTGACGATGGCGCTGTCGCCCTCGACCTTGATGTCGGCGCCCATACGGATGAGTTCGGGGACGTGCATGAAGCGGTTCTCGAAAATCGTCTCCCGGATGCGGGACGAACCGACCGCGATCGTCATCAGCGCCATGAACTGCGCCTGGAGGTCGGTCGGGAAGCCCGGGAAGGGAGCCGTGTTGACGGATACCGATCTAGGGTGAAATCCGTCGCGTACAACCTTGAATCCGTCGCCGGTGGAAGAAACTTCGGCCCCGACCAGCACCAGAACGTCCAACAGCGACGCCACCAGATCGGGCGAAGTGTTGGTCAGCTCGACCTCACCGCCCGCGATCGCGGCGGCAATGGCATAGGTGCCGGTCTCGATGCGGTCGGGCAGCACCGCATGCTTGGCGCCGTGCAGGCGGTCGACGCCTTCGACCACGATCCGCGAGGTGCCGAGGCCGGTGATCTTGGCGCCCATGGCGGTCAGGCAATTGCCGAGATCGACGATTTCCGGCTCGCGCGCGGCGTTGACGATCACCGTCGTGCCCTTGGCGAGGCAGGCGGCCATCAGGACGTTCTCGGTGGCGCCGACGGAGACCATCGGGAACACCACTTCGCCGCCGACCAGACCGGCGGGGGCATCGGCAAAGACATAGCCCTGGGCCAGATCGATGGTCGCGCCCATCGCCTGCAGGCCTTTGATATGGAGATCCACCGGCCGGGCGCCGATGGCGCAGCCGCCGGGCAGCGACACCTTGGCGAGGCCGAGGCGGGTCACCAGCGGGCCGAGCACGAAGAAGCTCGCCCGCATCTTGCGGACGGTGTCGTATTCGGCGGTCGAACCGCGCACATGATCGGCCTGGAGCCGGTAGGTGCCGCCCTCGCCCAGCGTGGTGCCGGGCTTCCAGTCGACCGACACGCCGAAACTGCGCAGCAGATCGGCCATGAAGACGATGTCGGCGAGCTGCGGCACATTGGTCAGGACCAGCGGCTCGTCGGTCAAAAGCGACGCCACCATGAGGGGAAGTGCGGCATTCTTGGCGCCGCTGATCGGAATCCGGCCGTTCAGGCGCAGTCCGCCCTTGATGCTGATCTTGTCCATTGCCCCTCGGGTGGCGAAAAACGAGCTGCCGTTCTAGCGCGGCAGACGGTTCTGTGACAGCGGCCTATTTGTCGTGCCGGGCGGGCTGAGACACCGATTCCGGGGCCTCGGACGGGGCTGCCGCGGCCGGACATTCGCCCTGGGCCCGGGCCTTAGCCTTCCGTCGCTTGAGGTTTTCCCTGAGGGCTGCGGCAAGCCGCTCCAAGCTTTCCGTAGATTTCGGCGAATTCGCCACGCAACAACCCTTTCCCTTAAGCCACACAATAGGATATAGACGCCGTCCTTCGGGCGGTCACGCCTCGGATGCCGGAGTAGCGTAGTGGTAGCGCAACCCCTTGGTAAGGGGTAGGTCGTGAGTTCGATTCTCACCTCCGGCACCAGTTTTCCCAATAAAATCAAAAAGTTAAGCGCATTCCCGCTGGACCCTTCTGCGTCCGTGGACGGACGCGGTTCGGCGAATCGCCGCTCGCTCGCCTGCTCCGTGGAGGCCGGGTTCCCGGTCCCGGCCCTGGATAAGTTCGCGGGCGAACTTTGCCCGGACGATGTGCGCCGCTTCATCGATCGCGTGGTGCCCAAGCCGACCCTGGAGCGCCGGCGCCGGGATAAGAAAGGCGCTGACGGCGAAAGCGACCAACTGACCCACATCGCCAAGGTGGCCGCCTTTGCCGTCGAGAACTTCCACGAAAAGGAAAAGGCGCACGAGTTTCTCACCCGGCCCACATGGTGCTGGAGCGCCGCTCGATGTCGCATTTCTTCGTCCCTCGGCATCACCGCCGCTGTCACGCAAAGCGCGCGAGATCGTAATCCGCGACCGCCTTCGCCAAGGCCTTCCATCGTCGCCCGCGCTGAGCCGCACAAGTCGATTTTGGTCGAACGGCGCCGCAAATATTTCCCGACGCCAGACCCCATTTGTTTGCGCTATCAAACAATAAAGATGCAGCGATCATCAGTACAACGCATCGATCACGAAGAGATTTCGATGCGCCATGAATGCAACGAATATCGGGCCTTTTTTCGAACATTCTGTCGCAGGAAACTGCCACCGTTTCGGATTGACCACGAATTCAGATGTGGCCTACTGCGACTCGCAAATAGAAAGCCGAACACACATCCGATAGGGCGCAATTGGCTGCATCAAAGCCGTGATGCATGTGAATTTGGGGTGTCCCGTGCTTGCGACAAAACGCAAACAGCCAAAGCAGATTTCAGCCGACGCGGCTGCGAAACTCGTCTGCTCAGGCGATTGGCTCGATTTCGGTTTCGGCAACAACCAGCCCGACGTGTTCGACAAGGCGCTAGCGGAGCGCATTGACGAGTTGTGCGACGTCAAGATCCGCGCCGGGATGGCGCTCAAGCCGCGCGCCGTGCTGGAGACAGATCCCGAAGGAAAGTGCTTCCACTGGTTCAGCTGGCATTTTTCGGGTTACGACCGTGCAAAGCATGTTGAAGACCTCTGCCATTACATTCCATTTCATCTCGGCGAGGTGCCCGACTACTACCGCCGGTTCCTCGCGCCGGTCGATGTCGCCGTACTCAAGGTTCGCGTGCCCGACGCCGACGGATACTGCAATCTGGGTCCCTGCCATCTATGGCACCGCGCGTTGGTCGAACAGGCCAAGATTCTGATCCTCGAGATCTCGACGTCGGTTCCAGATGTCTGCGGCATCGACAACGCCATTCATGTCAGCGAGGCCGATTACATCATCGCCGGGGACAATGCTCCCATGGTGGAAGTGCTCCACGATCCCGTCTGCGAGGCCGATCGCGCCGTCGCTCGCCAGATCGCCGGTGAAGTGGAGGACGGCGCGTGCCTGCAAATCGGCATCGGCAGCATGCCGAATGCGGTATGCTCAATGCTCAAAGAAACCGGCGCCAAGGATCTCGGCATCCACACCGAATTGATGACCGACGGCCTGTTTGAACTCTACAAGAAGGGCATTGTCACCGGCGCAAGGAAACAGACCGATCCCGGAAAATCCGCCTACACCCTCGGTATTGGCGCGCAGTCTCTTTATGACGGTCTGACCGCAAACCCGGACATGTTGTGTTGCGCGCCCGATTACACCAACCTTCCGCACAATATCATGCGGAACGACAAGGTGCTGTCGATCAACAACACGACGCAAATGGATCTGCAGGGTCAGGCGGCATCGGAAACCAGCGGCTTCCGGCACCTTTCCGGCACCGGCGGTCAGGCCCAGTTCGTACGCGGCGCGTACGCCTCCAAGGGCGGAAAGTCCTTCATGTGCCTGTCGTCCGTTTATGAGCGCAAAGGCATCCGCAAGAGCCGCATCGTTCTCAACTTCGCGCCCGGCGACATCGTCACGACGCTGCGCACGGACGTCATGTACGTCGTCACCGAGTACGGAATGGTCAACCTCAAGGGCAAATCGGTGCCCGAGCGGGCCCACGCCATGATCTCGCTGGCCCATCCCGATTTCCGGGAGGATCTCGAGCGACAGGCCTACGAACACGGGCTGCTTCCGCGCCACCTGCATCTTGCGCCGGTGTGACGAACGCCATCCGCGTCGGCCTTCCGGGTGCGCCCCGCATCGCCGCGAACGCGGTCATCGCGCCAAGAGTGGGTTCCACATAAGCTGGGGCCAGGCCAGGA
>JAHFQC010000110.1 GCA_023259375.1 Alphaproteobacteria bacterium | reverse complement strand
AAATTTCGAGATCGCGCACGGTGGGTTCGACCGCTTCGGGGCGGCCGCCGACATGCATGTTGGAGCGCGCTTCGCCGGCCGCCGGCACACGATTGAGCGCGCCGGCGAATTCGCCGTCGACCAGGATGATGCGTTTGTCGCCTTGGCGCACTTGCGGCAGATAACGCTGCACCATGATCGGTTCGCGATAGAAGGCGGTGAACATTTCGAGCAGTGAGCCGAGATTTTCGTCATCAGGCTTCAAGCGGAACACGCCGGCGCCGCCGTTGCCATAAAGCGGCTTCAAGATGATGTCGCGGAATTCGGCGCGGAACGCCTTGATCTCGGACGGATCGGACGTGATCAGCGTCGGCGGCATCAGATCCTTGAATTGGGTGACGAATAGTTTCTCCGGCGCATTGCGCACCTCGCGCGGATCATTGACCACCAGGGTCTTGGGATGAATGCGTTCGAGCAAATGAGTGGTGGTGATGTAGCCCATGTCGAACGGCGGATCCTGGCGCAGCAACACCACGTCGGCGTCCGACAGGTCGTAACGGAAGGCTTCGCCGAGCGCGAAATGGTTCCCGACTACCGGTTGAACCTGCAACGGACGCACCACGGCGGAGACGATCCCGTCACGGAATGTCAGGGCGCTGGGGTTGTAATAGTAAAGCCGATGACCGCGCGCTTGCGCCTCCAGGGCCAGGGCAAAGGTCGAATCCGCCGTGATCTTGACGGTCTCGATCGGGTCCATCTGGATGGCGACGGTGAGCATGGCGGGATCCTTCTTGAGCCTTTGGATTTATAGATTGGTGCCGCCGGGCGGGAAACAAGCCATTAATTGACGCGCTTCGAGGAAACGCTAACGGCAGTCTTCCGGCCGCCAAGCATCCTTGAAATGTCTCGGCAGATGGCCGGGAAGTACGGTCACGACATCAAACCGCGCCCGTTCGGGGCGGCCGGCAAGCCACAAGCTGGCGGCACGGGCGATGCGGCCACGCTGGCGCGGACCGATTGCGTCGGTGGCGAGGCCCTGGTCGGGGCGCGCTTTCACTTCGACGAAACAGACGATGCCGGATGGCGTTCGCGCGACCAGATCGATTTCGCCGAGCCGCGTTTTCACCCGGCGGCCGAGGATGCGATAGCCCTTGCAGACCAGAAGCGCGAGCGCGAGCAGTTCCGCCGTGCGGCCGCGTTTTTCCGATGCCCGTCCGGTTTCAGTCCGCTGGCGCATCGTCCTTCTTCTTGGCGAGCGCGCGCGAATACACTTCTTTGCGTGGCGCCTTCAGCATCTCGGCGATCAGATCGACGGCGGCGCGCACCGGCATGAAAGCGAGCGCTTTGTCGAGCGCGGCATCGACCGCCGCAAAATCGGTTTCGGCTTCGGGGGCAGGGCCAACCAACAGCGTGATCTCGCCTTTGGGCTGATCCTCTTCGCCATAAGCCGCCGCCAGTTCGTTCAAGGATCCGCGCCGCACTTCTTCATGCAGTTTGGTGAGTTCGCGCGCCACGGCGGCCGGACGGTCACCCAGCACGGCAGCGAGATCGGCGAGTGACTCCGCCAGGCGTCCGGCGGACTCGAAGAAAATCAAGGTGGCGCGCAACGCCTTCCATTCGGCGACGAAGTTGCGCCGCTCGCCGCTCTTGGTCGGCAAAAAGCCGGCGAACAGGAAGCGGTCGGTCGGCAGGCCGGCGAGGGCGAGGCCCGTCAGCGGCGCCGAAGGTCCCGGAATGGCGTGGACCGGAAGACCTTCAGCGAGGGCTTCGCGCACCAGCTTGTAGCCAGGGTCGGACACCAGCGGCATGCCGGCGTCGGAGACGAGGGCGATCCGCATCCCTTGGCGCAGTTTGGCCAGGAGCTTGGGGCGCTCATGCGGACCGTTGTGGTCGTTATAGGCCACCAGCGGACGCGAAATGGCGAAGATGGCGAGCAGCTTGGACGTCACGCGGGTGTCTTCGGCGGCGATGACATCGACCCCTTTGAGGACGTCGAGCGCCCGCAAAGTGACATCCCGCGCATTGCCGATCGGCGTCCCCACGACGTAAAGCCCGGGCGCCAGTTCCGGGGCTAGTTGTTTGGGGGCCTCGGAATGCTTAGGCTCGCCGGGAGGAGCTTTCCATGTTTTCGTCATTGCTCAAATCCTATACCCGCCCGGCCGTCCAGCGCCTTTGTGCCATTGCCGCGTGCCTCACGATAGGTGCCTGTGCCACCCAATCGGCCAATCCGGTGGCCAAAGTGGCCCCTGAGCCGCCGCCGGCGCCGCATCAGCTGGCCACCGAAGCACCCAATTTCCTCAAGCTGCACAATCTGCCGGCCGGCGTGACCCCGGTCCGGGTCGGCGTCATCCTGCCGTTCGACAATGCCAATGCCGGCACCCGCGCGCTCGCCAAAGCCATGATGCAAGCGGCGGAACTGGCGCTTTACGATTCCGGCAACCGCACCATCGTCCTGATGACGGCGGAAGACAGCGGCGCTGCGGGCGATGCCGCCGCCGCGGCCACCAGGCTCCTCAACGAAGGCGCCGAGATCATCATCGGGCCGTTGTTCTCCGGTTCGGTCGAAGCGGTGGCGCCGATCGCGCGCGACCGCGGTGTGCCGGTGCTGGCGTTCTCGACCGACCGCAAAGTGGCGGGCAGCGGTGTCTATCTCCTTAGCTTCCAGCCGGAAAACGAAGTCAAACGCATCGTCGCCTACGCCGCGAGCCAAGGCCGCACCAAGATCGGCGCCCTGATCCCGCAAACCGCGTACGGCGATGTGGTCGAGCAGTCGTTCCGTCAGGCGGCCAAAGAAAGCCGGGTGACGGTCTGTGCCGAAGCGCGC
Organism: Alphaproteobacteria bacterium; assembly: GCA_023259375.1. Lineage (GTDB taxonomy): Bacteria > Pseudomonadota > Alphaproteobacteria > Micropepsales > Micropepsaceae > Rhizomicrobium. Next base: position 11,910 of record JAHFQC010000110.1, on the reverse strand, counting down.
TTCTCGCCCAGCGCCGGGGCTTTGACCGAACCGGCGGCGGCCGTCGCCAAAGGCAACTGCGATGCCATTCTGGTGCCGCAAGGCGGCTCCTTGATGCGCGGACTGGCGCAGACGCTGGCTTACTCCAATGTCGATCTCGCCAAGGTGAAGCTCTTGGGAACAGGGCTTTGGTTCGAGACCACCAGCCAGAAAGAGGGTTTGCTGACCGGCGCTTGGTTCGCCGCGCCGCAGCCTTCCTTGGATGATGCTTTCAACGCCAAGTATCGCGCCACCTTCGGCAGCGAGCCGCCGCAACTGGCTTCGCTCGCTTATGATGCGGTATCGCTGGTGGCGCTGCTCGCCAGCGGCACGCCCTATCACCGCTTCACCCAGCGCGCGCTCACCGATCCCAACGGCTTTGCCGGCGTCAGCGGCGTGTTCCGCTTCAGGACCGACGGCAGCATCGATCGCGGCTTGGCGGTGCTGGGCGTCGGGCCGGACGGCTTCACGCTGGTCAACCCGGCTCCGGTGACGTTCCAGGCCGGTCCGCGGTCCTAAGACGATGACACGCATTGCCGTGATTGGTGCCGGCGGCATCGGCTGCCTGCTGGCGGCGCGTGCCCAAGAGCGCGGCCACGACGTGACGGTCTGCGTGCGGACACCGATCCCGGCGTTGCGGCTCGATGAGGACGGTGTTGCGTGCGAAATCCCGGTGCGGATTGCCGCCGACCCCGCCGCCGTCAGTGCGGTCGATTGGGTGATCGTCGCGGTCAAAGCCCAGGATACGGCCGGGGCAGCACCCTGGCTGGAACGTCTGACCGGTTCGAACACCACGGTGGTCGTCGCTCAAAATGGTCTCGGCCATGAAGACCGCGTGCGGTCTTACGTCGGCACGGCGGATGTCCTGCCCGCACTGGTCTACACCGCCGTCGAGCGGCTTGGTCCGGGACATGTGGTTTATCATTCCGGCAACGGCGCGGTGGTGCCACGAAGCGATCGGGGCGCAGCGTTCGAAGCGCTGTTTGCCGGATCTAGTCTCGCTGTCCGCCAGACCGACGACTTTGCCAAAGCTCTCTGGCGCAAACTTCTCAGCAACACCGCTGTCAATCCGATCACGGCCCTGACGCTGCGGCGCATGGATGTCATGCATGAGCCGGACGTGCTGGCGATGGCGCGCGAGCTATTGCTCGAAACCGTAGCCACGGCGCGCGCGGCCGGCGTGGATTTGAGCGAACGCGATGTCGATGAGACTCTGGCGCTGCACAAAACCTATGACATTCATGGCGGCACCTCGATGCTCTACGACCGGTTCGCCGGCCGGCCGCTGGAACACGAATATCTCACCGGTGCCATCGTAGAAATTGCCGAGCGCCATGGCGTGCCGGTGCCGCGCAATCGCATGATTTTGACGCTGCTGCGCGCTTTGCGTTAATCGGCCAGCGCCGCAATCACGGCATTAAGTACCAGCATGCCGGACGCAGTGATGCGCAGCCGTGTGCCTTCTTGCGCCACCAGATTTTCCGCCGCCAAGGCATCGATGCGGGCCGGATCGAGAGCCGTGTTCCAGCGGGCTTGATAAGCGGCGAGGTCGAGACCTTCGGTCAGCCGCAGATTCATCAGAAGATGTTCGCGCGCCGCTTCAGCCGGCGTGATCTCGTTCCATTCGACAAAGCCATGGCCGTCGCGGGCGACGCGCTCGCGCCAGCGTTCCGGCACCCGTTCGCATACGGTGGCAAAGCGTTTGCCGCCAAGCTCGAGCCGCCCGTGGGCGCCGGGACCGAAACCGGCATAGCTGCCATAGCGCCAATAGAGCAGATTGTGCCGCGCTTCTTCGCCGGGACGGGCGTGATTGGAGACTTCGTAAGCCGGAAGTCCGGCAGCCGCGGCGATTTCCTGGGTCGCTTCATAGAGCGCCGCGGCGAGGTCTTCATCCGGGATCGCAAATTTGCCTTCGCGATAAAGCGTGGCGAAGCGGGTCTTTTCCTCGATGGTGAGCTGATAAAGCGACAGATGCGAGGTGCCGAAGGCCAGCGCTTCGGCGAGTTCGGCTTTCCAGGCGGCAACGCTCTGACCGGGGCGGGCATAGATCAGATCAAGCGAGACGCGGTCGAAGGTTTTCTGCGCCAGCGCTAATGCTGCTTTGGCTTCGGCGAGATTGTGCAGACGGCCGAGGAATTTCAGGTCCGCGTCGTTCAAAGCCTGCAGGCCAAGCGAAATGCGGTTGACGCCGGCGGCGCGGTAATCGGCAAAGCGCGCGGCATCGGCGCTGGCCGGATTGGCCTCCATGGTGATCTCGACGTCGTTCGCCCACGGCCACAGCCGCCGCGCCTCGGCGAGAATTTTCGCGATACTGGCGCCGTGGGTCAGGCTGGGGGTGCCGCCGCCGAAGAAAATCGTTTCGACGACCGGCCGCGTTGCGCCTTGCAGCGCAGCGACATAGGCCATCTCAGTCAGGATGGCGTCGCACCAGCCGGTTTCATCGATCACCGGCCGGACGTGGGAATTGAAATCGCAATAAGGGCACTTGGCCGCGCAGAACGGCCAATGGATGTAAAGGCCGAAGCCCGTCATGCCAAAACGGCCGCGGCGAACTTCTTGAACGCGTTGGCGCGGTGGCTGATGGAATGCTTCAACGCCGGATCGATCTCGCCAAAGGTCTCGTGCATGCCGTCAGCGACGAAGATCGGGTCGTAGCCGAAACCATGCGTACCGCGTGGCGGAAATTCCACATGGCCGTGCACTTCGCCTTCGTAAACCTCGACATTGCCGTTGGGATCACTGAGCGCCAGCGAACAGACAAACTTGGCGGTGCGATCGGTCTTGTTCAGCTCTTTGAGCAGCCGTTCGAGCTTCGACATGGCCATAGCGAAATCGCGCGTCTCACCGGCCCAGCGCGCCGAGTAGATGCCCGGCGAGCCGCCGAGTGCGGCCACCGCCAGTCCGGAATCGTCGGCGAGGGCGTAGGCCTTGGTGGCCAGCGCGGCGGCGCGGGCTTTCAGGATCGCATTCTCGGCGAAGGTGGTGCCGGTCTCTTCCGGTTCCGGCAACCCAAGCTCGCCCGCGCCCTTTACGGTGATCCCGTAAGGGGCGAGGAGATCAAGAATCTCGCGTACCTTGCCCTTGTTGTGGCTGGCGACGACGAGGGTGCAACCCTGCGGCAGTTTCATTCGCCCAATGCCTCTTTCTGCTTGGCGACCAGTTCGTTGATGCCTTTGCGCGCCAGACCGAGCAGGGTGGCGAACTCCGCATCGGAGAACGGCGCGCCTTCGGCGGTGCCCTGGATCTCGACCAGCCCGCCGGCCCCGGTCATGACGAAATTGGCGTCGGTCAGGGCCGTGGAATCCTCGGAATAATCGAGGTCCAACACCGGCTTACCGGCCACGATCCCGCAGGAAATGGCCGCCACATGATCTTTCAGCACCGGCTTGGTCACGGCGCCGGTCATTTTCATGAATTTGACCGCCTGGGCGAGGGCGACATAGCCGCCGGTGATCGAGGCGGTGCGGGTGCCGCCGTCGGCCTGCAGCACGTCGCAGTCGATCACGATCTGGCGTTCGCCGAGCGCGGCCAGGTCAACCACGGCGCGCAGAGAGCGGCCGATCAGGCGCTGGATCTCCTGGGTCCGGCCCGATTGCTTGCCGGCCGCCGCCTCGCGGCGCATCCGGGTGTTGGTGGCGCGGGGCAGCATGCCGTACTCGGCGGTCACCCAGCCCTTGCCCGAGCCGCGCAGGAAGGAGGGGGTGGTTTCCTCCAGAGACGCGGTCACCAAAACATGGGTATCGCCGCATTTGACCAGACAAGACCCTTCGGCGTGCTTGGCGAAGCCCGGAACCAGGGTAACGTCACGGAGTTGGTCGGGGGCTCGTTCACGCATATGCACACCTTGAAAGTTCGATTGCAGGCCGTTACCTAGCGACTTGCGGCGGTAAAGTGCAACCGCGCCCGGTCACTGCGGCAATTTGCAGTCGATTCAAGGACTTAAACCATGAGTTCGCCGATGATGAGTGCCTCCCAGCTGGCGGACCGCCAGCGCGAGGTCTTTCGCCATCTGGTGGAAGCCTTCCTGAACACCGGCGAACCAGTCGGATCGCGCACCCTGTCGCAGATCCTGCCGATCGCCCTGTCGCCGGCCTCGATCCGCAATGTCATGGCCGATCTGGAGAGTTTGGGCCTGCTTTATGCGCCCCATACCTCCGCCGGACGGGTGCCGACCGAGCGCGGTTTGCGCCTGTTCGTCGACGGCCTTTTGCAGGTCGGCGACATGGCGAGCACCGAGCGCGACGACATCGAGGCCAAGCTGGCCGGATCGGACCGCGGCGTCGAGGAGCTCCTGACCCAGGCGACGACGGTGTTGTCGGGCCTGTCGCGCTGCGCCGGGGTGGTGGTCGCGGCCAAGCAGGACGCCGCCTTGAAGCACATCGAATTCGTCGCTCTGGCGCCGGGCAAAGCCATGGTCATCATGGTGACCGAAGACGGCCAGGTCGAAAACCGCCTGATCAACACCCCGCCGGGCCTGCCGGTCTCAGCGCTGGCGGAAGCGGGCAATTACCTTTCGGCGCGCCTCGCCGGACGCACCATCGATGATGCCCGCAGCGGCATTCTCACCGAACTCGAGACCGAACGGGCCGAACTCGATGTCCTGACCGCCAAGATCGTAGCCGAAGGGCTCGCCACCCTGTCGGATCCGGCGGAAGGCGACGAGAAAGTTCTCATCGTCCGCGGCCAGTCGCATTTGCTGGAGTCGCTGGAAGCGCAGGGCGATCTCGAACGCATCCGCACGCTGTTCGATGAGATCGAACGCAAGAACGAACTCATCCGCCTGTTGGAACTGGCGCGCGAAGGCGACGGCGTCAGGATTTTCATCGGCTCGGAAAACCGCTTGTTCGGCCTGTCGGGCTCGTCCATCGTGGCGGCGCCCTACGTGAACAGCAAAGGCAAAGTCGTCGGCGTGATCGGCGTACTCGGTCCGACGCGCCTCAATTACGCACGCATCATCCCGATCGTGGACCATACAGCCCGCGTGATCGGGCGTTTGTTGGGATAGGATTTTTCACATGGCAGAAGAAAACGAACCGCAAGAAACTCCGCAGGAGGCCCCGGCGCCCGACGAACTCGAACAACTGCTTGCCCTGGTGCAGGCGTTGAATGCCGAGAATTCGGAACTGAAAGATCAGCGTCTGCGCGCACTGGCCGAACTCGAAAACACCCGCCGCCGCGCCGAGCGCGAAAAGCAGGATGCCAGCCAGTTTGCGGTGACGCGCTTCGCCCGCGATATGTTGACGGTCGCCGACAATTTCTCCCGCGCCCTCAAGGCCTGTCCGCCGGAATTGCGTGAGGCCGCCGATCCGCAGGTCAAAGGTGTGATCGACGGCGTCGAAGTGACCGAACGCCAGCTCCTCACCACGTTGGAACAGCACGGCGTCAAGATGATCGACACCGCCGACGCCAAGTTCGATCCCAATCTGCATCAAGCCGTCGCCGAAGTGCCGGGCGAAGGCAAGCCCGCAGGCTCGATCGTGCACGTGATCCAGACGGGCTACACCATCAACGGCCGTCTCTTGCGCCCCGCCATGGTTACCGTGGCGCGGAAAGAAGAACCGGCTCCTACCGATCAGCAGGCTTGAGATGAGCGATATCCGCATCGTGGTGGCAGGGGCCGCCGGACGCATGGGCCGCACGCTGGTGCGGATCATCACCGAAACCAAAGGCTGCAAGGTCTCGGGCGCGTTCGAGATGAAGGGGCACCCCCTCATCGGCCAGGATGCGGGGACGCTGGCCGGCGTCGGCGAAATTGGTGTCGCGGTGACCGATGATCCGTTGGCGGTGATTGCCAAAGCCGATGCGCTGGTCGATTTCACCGGCGCTAAATCGTCGGTCGAACTGGCGGGCCTGGCGGCGCAAGCGCGGATCGTCGATGTGATCGGTTCGACCGGCTTCACGACCGAGGACGATGCCAAGGTCGCGGCCGCGGCGCGGCATGCCGTGATCATCAAAAGCGGCAATATGAGCCGCGGCGTAAATCTGCTCGCGGCGCTGGTGAAACAGGCGGCGAAATCGCTGCCTGGGTTCGATGTCGAAATCGTCGAGATGCATCACAACAAAAAGGTCGATGCCCCGTCGGGCACAGCCCTGTTGCTCGGTGAAGCAGCGGCGGCAGGACGCGGGATTTCGCTGGCCGATAATGCGGTGCGGGCGCGCGATGGCGTCACCGGTGCAAGAAAGCCAGGCACGATCGGCTTTGCCGCGCTGCGCGGCGGCACGGTGGTGGGCGAACACCAGGTCATCCTGGCGGGCGAGCACGAGCGTGTCGTCCTCGGCCATATCGCCGAAGACCGCTCCATCTTCGCCCAAGGCGCGGTACAAGCGTGCCTGTGGGGCCATGGCAAGAAGGAAGGCCTTTACAGCATGACCGAAGTCATGGCCGACGTGCTGGGGCTTTCGTCCTGATCTAGTTTCGCCGCTTCAACCGCAAGCATGGCGCGCTTGCGTTCCATGCCCCAGTGATAGCCGGTGAGCGCACCGCTGGCGCCGAGCACACGGTGGCAGGGGATCAGCCACGAAATCGGATTGCGTCCGACCGCGGCGCCGACCGCCCGGCAGGCGGCGGGATTGTGCAAGTGTTCGGCAATTGCGCCGTAACTTGAAAACGTGCCGCTCGGAATCGCAAGCAGCGCTTCCCAGACTTTGATCTGGAATGGCGTACCCATCAGATGCAACGGCAGGATCTCGCGTTTGCCGAAGATCTGTCCGGCCAGCTTGGCGGCCCGCGCATCGTTGCGGCGGTATTCAGCCTTTGGCCAGCGCGCGCCGATGTCGGCAAACATCGCCTCTTCCTCATCGCCGAAACCGAGGGCGCAGACGCCCTTGTCGGTCGCCGCAACAATGGCAAGCCCGAACGGCGACAAGGCAAAGCCGTATTCGATGATGAGACCGGCGCCGGCTTTGGCATAGTCGCCCGGCGTCATCGCTTCGATCTTCAGACACAGATCATGCAGCCGCGACGGGCCTGATAATCCGGCTTCCAGCGCCGCCGCGAGCACACTGGCGCCTTGCGCCAAATCGCGCTTGGCATGATCGAGGGTGAGGTGGCCGACAAACGCCTTCGGACTGACGCCGACATGGCGGCTGAACAGCCGCTGGAAATGGAACGGCGACAGGCCGACCGCCGCCGCGGCTGCGTCCAGGCTGGGCTGGTCGAGGTAGCGGGCGGTGAGAAACGCGATGGCATCGGCCATCCGCTTCATATCGCCATGGGTATTTGGGGTTCGGGTCATCGCAATGATTGTGGTCATGGTCGCGAGCCTGACGCAATCGCCCCGGTCCGGCGACCCGTTTCTTGCTCGGCGGTTGCGGAACCGCGGATGATGAGCCTTAATCCCGGCCGCAATTCACGTTCGGTCCGCCATGCCCAAATCCGCGTTTTCCAAAGCTGAAGTCGAAGCGTTTTTCGCGGCCCTGAAAAAGACCAATCCAGATCCCAAGACCGAACTCAATCACGTCAATCCGTTCACGCTGCTGGTGGCGGTGGTGTTGTCGGCGCAAGCCACCGACAAAGGCGTCAACAAGGCGACCGAGGCGCTGTTCAAGGTCGCCGACACACCGAAGAAAATGGCGGCGCTCGGCGAAGACGGCCTGATCCCGTATGTGAAGACGATCGGGCTCTACAAAGGCAAGGCCAAGAACGTCATCGCGCTGTCGAAGCTGCTGGTCGAAAATCACGGCGGCGAGGTGCCGAACGACCGCGAGGCGCTGGAAGCGCTACCGGGGGTCGGACGCAAGAGCGCCAACGTCGTGCTCAATGTCGCGTTCGGCGAGAAGGTGATCGCCGTCGACACCCATATTTTCCGCGTCGCCAATCGCACCAAACTGGCGCCGGGCAAGGATGTGCGCGAAGTCGAAGACGGACTGATGGAGGTGGTGCCCGACAAATATCTGCTCGGCGCCCACCATTGGTTGATCCTGCACGGACGCTATACCTGCGTCGCCAAGAAACCGCATTGCCCCACCTGCGTGGTGCGCGACCTCTGCCGCTTCGAAGACAAGACCGTCGAACCGCCGCCGGCCCCGGTCAAGAAACCGGGGAAGCTGGTTTCGCGCGCAAAACGTTGAGGCAGGCCGGATCGGCGGCCATGGTCCGTCCGCGCGGCATGGTCTCGACATGGCGGACGCGGGAGGTGTTGCCTTCGACATAGAGGAAAAAGAAGGCCCGGCACTGCGGATTGTCGTAGCGCCACATCTCGGAGCCGTTTTCCCGGCGCGAGAACGCGGCCCGGCCCAGCATCGCCTGCAGCTGCGGACCGGTGAGACCGATCAGCTCACGCGGCTCTCCGGCGGGAGGAGCAGACGGCAGCGGGGTGCGCGCCGGCTCTGGTCCGCTGGAGCAGGCTCCGAGCAGCAAAACAAGGGCGATGGCCAGCCTTTTCATGCGGATAGGCTCCTTTCCTGCTCCCTCATACACCATCAACGGGGTCCGGCGGAGGTGAACATAGCGCAATGTTTTTCGCTTGCGTCACCGGCATGACCTCTTTATGCGGGCCCGGGTTTTGATCCGGGAGCGGGCTTTGACGAAAACATATGACGTGCTGGGACTGGGCAATGCCATCGTGGATGTGCTCGCCCCGGTCGACGACGCGTTCGTCCTGAGCCATCAGGTGGTCAAAAACGCCATGATGCTGATCGACGAATTCCGCGCCGAGCAACTTTACAACGCGTTCGGCGAAAAGCTCGAAGCCGCCGGCGGCTCGGTCGCCAATTCGATGGCGGGTCTGGCCTCGTTCGGCGGCCGCGGCAAATTCGTCGGCAAGGTCAAAGCCGACCGGCTCGGCGCCGCCTTTGCCGAAAGCCTGATCGCCAACGGCACCGATTTCACCACCATGCCGGCGACCGACGGCCCTTCCACCGCCTGCTGCCTGATCGCGGTGCCGCCGGACGCCCAGCGCGCCATGAACACCTTCCTCGGCGCCAGCCGCGGCCTCGGCCCGGACGATATTGCGGCCGACGACGTCGCCGCCTCGAGCATCGTCTATATCGAAGGCTATCTGTGCGACTCCGAGATCTCGTTGCAGGCCGCCCACAAGGCGGCGGCGATCGCCAAGCGGACCGGCACCAAGATTGCCATCACCTTGTCGGATTCGTTCTGCGTCGGGCGCTATCGCCAGGAATTCCTCGATTTCCTCGGCGAGGTCGACATCCTGTTCGCCAATGAGGAAGAAGCCAAATCGCTGTTCGAAGTGGACTCGTTCGACGAGGCCTTGCAGCGTTTCACCGCCTGGAAGGGCATCACCGCGCTGACCCGCGGCGCCCAAGGCTGCGTCGTTACCGGTGGCGGCCAAGTGCATATGGTCGACGCCTTCCCGCCGGCCCAGGTGCTGGATACGACCGGCGCCGGCGACCAGTTCGCCGCGGGCTTCCTTTATGGCCTGTCGACGGGGCGCAGCCTGGTCGAGAGCGGCAAGCTCGGCGCGCTCGCGGCGGCGGAAGTGATCTCCCACTTCGGCGCCCGTCCCGATGTGAAGCTGCAGACATTGGCGCAAAAGCACGGGCTGGTCTGAGCGGCCAATATACTAAAGGCGGAATCGAAGAATTCCGCCTTCAGCCTCAAGCCCGCCGCCGCCTCCGGAGGCCGTTGTCAGGCAGCGATCGACAGGCGCATTGGTCTCATTCTGCGGAGTGCTCACCAAAACCGATCCGCCTTGCGATGCGACCGTTGCCGGACTTATGCATCCTCGCGGGGTCTTGTCTCTTGCAGCGCGTGCGGGCGCGATACTCCTGTATTTGCGCAGATTTTTTAGGCCGAAGCCGAAGATAGGTCTCCATTGTCAAACATCGAGGAGAGACGTGGGTATGCGCTGCCAACAATTCAAGACGCAGGGAAAACTATTTTTCTGCATCTAGTTGCGCGACGCAGACGCAATAATTTCCGGAAGATGGTGGTTGGCGCCGTTCTTCTCTGCCGCCGCGCGCGAGGCAATCTTCCCACCGGCACGTAGAGCGTGGGGGAAGTGCTAAGCGCAGCGAAGCAAAGAAGGGGGGCTTATTGCACATTGCTCGCGAGCCCCCTTCGGTCCTTCGGACCACTTCCCCCACGCGTTACATACCAACGCGGAGATCACCTCACGCGCGGGGGCAGATGAAGCGCGCTCGCGTAGGGCACAAAAAAGGGCGCCCGTGGAAAACACGGAGCGCCCCGTAAATTTGTGAACGGCTCTGCTACTTCTTGCTCAGCATGCCGTGCATATCGAGCCAGCGAACGTATTCGTCGAACCAGCCGGTGCTGGTCGTTTTCTTCTGATACATGCCGAAGCCGTGACCGCCTTGTTCGAACAGGTGGTACTCGACCGGCTTCTTCGCGGCGCGCCAGCTGTCGACCAAGCCGTAACCGCCATTGCCGAACAACGGATCGTCGGCGGCGAGCGCAACGAACAGCGGCGGCGCATCAGCCGGAACGGTCACTGCGGCCTGCGAACCATAGATGATGCCGATGAAGGCGGGCTTGGCATCCTGACCGGCGAGCGTCGTCGCCATCGTCAGCCCGGCGCCGGCGGAGAAGCCGACCATGCCGATACGGTCGGGGTCGACGTGCCATTGCGCGGCACGGCTGCGCACCAGCGCGAAGGCGGCGCGCGCGTCGGCGATCTGCGGCGCAAGGCTGGCCATCATATCGCCCGGCTGCTGGCGCGGAGCCTTGCCGACACTGGCGAACATGTCGGCCAAGGCCTTGCCGAAGCCATCCAAGTCGGCCGGGGTCTGGCGCAGCCGGTATTTGAGCACGAACGCGGCAACGCCCTTGGCGGCGAGCGCCTTGGCGACATCCCAGCCTTCATTCTCCATCGAAAGCGTCATGTAGCCGCCGCCCGGGGCGACGATCACCGCGGCGCCGCTGGCTTTGGCCGGATCGGGCAGAAAAGGCGTCAGGGTGGCGACCGTGACGTTGCGGGCGAAGACGCTGCCGTACTGGCTGTGCCAGGATTCCTGCACCGTGGCGCCGGGCAGCGGACCGGTGCCGAGCTCGATGGCATTCGGCTGCGCCGGAATGGCAATCGGCATCATCTTGTCGGCCTGCGCCTGCGCCGGAGCGCCGAGAGCACAAGCCAGCGCGACGGCCGGCAAAATCGAACGAACGACGTCTGAAATTCTGATCATTGTACCCCCTGTGCACACGCGCCGTCTGATGCGGCGCCGGCAATACTCATACAATAGGCGGCGCGGCGCCACAACGGCTGCAGCCCTTATGCGAAAGTCGGCCCTTCAAATGTAAGTGTGCGTGCGGAGATACCTCCCTGTCATTCCCGGCCGAGCCTGGGCGCGTAGCGCCATGCGAGGGAACCCAGGAGCCGATAAATTTTCGGTGGTGAAGAATGAGCGAGAATACTCTTCAGCAGTGCGCCATTGTCTCCACCTGGGTCCCCTTTCCGTCGCCGCGCTGACGCTTGCTCCGCCGGGGATGACAGATTGGGAGCTGGGGGCAGAAAAGAAGGTTGCACGCGGAGGCGCGGAGAAATCGTGCGATCGAAACGGGCTCGGTGCTTGAGAGGAGAAAGAACTCCGCGTTCTCCGCGGCTCCGCGTGACTCACGTTCCTCCGAACAGCGAAGTCCAAAAACAGACCCAAACCAGTCATCTGGCTTAGGGCGCAAATGCGCCAATAAGCGATGGTTGGATCGTCGCAAGATCACAAGCGCGGCTTCCGTGCCGTCCCACCGAATATCCGGTCCCAAACTTCTAAAAGAGTGCTTCCCAACAGCACCAAAAGCTTTACGAGCATGTGCAGCACATCGATAAGAAAACTGACGATTAGCAGAATTACCTCGATAACTTCCGCTTTACCTCCAGCGCTTCCTTGATGCTCTCCATCGCGTTCTCCGCGTGGCTCAGTTCTCACTGTTCATCTGCGCCTTTATCGCGCCGCATCTTGAGCCAGAAACCGATCCAG
>JAHFQC010000109.1 GCA_023259375.1 Alphaproteobacteria bacterium | reverse complement strand
CTCGGGTTATGCCCCGTTCGGAACGCCCGAACTGTCAGAGCTAGTGCTGCAGGCGCTCGGTCACCGCAATGCCTGCCTGCTCGGCAATCACGGCGTGCTGGTGCTCGGCCAGACCCTGCCCAAGACCTTCCAGCTGCTGCAGCAGATCGAATTCCTGGCGCACCATTATGTCGGCACGCTGATGCTGGGCCGCGGTGTGGTCCTCGCCAAGGACCAGATGCATGTCGTGCTCGAACGGTACAAAACCTATGGCAAGCAGCCCGGCGAATTCGAACGCTCCGACGCGCCGGCCGAATTCCAGGTGATTCCGCCCGCATGCGGCGGCGACTGTTTGCCCTGAGCGCCCTTTATATATGTGTAACCGGCGCCGCAGCGCTCGAAACAGCTATGGCAAGCCATAGTTTTGTCTGACATAATTGTACGCGGTGACAAACCAAGAATAGGCCCTCGAAGAGGGCAAAGGGGAATGCTCGGATGTTGAAACTCATGGTGGCCTGCCTCTCCATGGCGGTGATGGCGGCCAGTGCCGGCGCGGCGATCGTCAAGGCGCCGTTCGGCAAGACGGCAGACGGCAAGTCCGTCGATCTTTACACGCTCTCCGGCAAGAACGGATTCGAGGCGAAGATTTCGACCTACGGAGCGACGCTCGTCTCGCTCAAGACGCCTGACAAGAACGGCAAGCTCGCCAGTGTCGTGCTCGGCTTTGATACGGTGCAGCCCTACGTCGACGGCGTGCCGTTCTATGGCGCCACCATCGGGCGCTATGGCAATCGCATTGCCCACGGCAAATTCACGCTCGAGGGCAAGCCCTATCAGCTCACCCTCAACGACGGCCCCAACAGCTTGCATGGCGGCAAGGGCTTCGACAAGCGGCTGTGGACGGCCCGGCCGATCGAGTCCAAGGACGGTCCCGCCCTCAAGCTGACCTATGTCAGTGCCGACGGCGAAGAGGGCTATCCCGGCCAGCTCACGGTGCACGTGACCTATTCGCTCAAGGCCGACAACTCGCTCGCCATTACCTATGAAGCGACCACGACCAAGCCGACGGTGGTGAACCTCACCAACCACACCTATTTCAATCTCACCGGCGATCCCAAGAATACGATCCTGAACCACCTGTTGACCCTCAAGGCCGACCGCATCACGCCGGTCGACAAGACCCTGATCCCGACCGGCGAGCTTCGCCCGGTCAAGGGCACCCCGATGGACTTCACCAAGGCGACCGCGATCGGCGCCCGCATTGGGGCCGACGACGAACAGCTCAAGTTCGGCCGCGGCTATGACCACAACTGGGTGCTGAATTCGGGCGGTGGCAAGCTCGCCACGGCGGCGATCCTCGAAGACCCGGCCAGCGGCCGCGTCATGGAAGTGAAGACCACCGAGCCCGGCATTCAGTTCTATTCGGGCAACTTCATGGACGGCAAGCCGGCCGGCCATGGCACTGTCTACAATCACCGCACCGGCGTGTGCCTGGAAACCCAGCACTTCCCGGATTCGCCCAATAAGCCGAGTTTCCCGTCGACCGAGCTCAAGCCCGGCCAGACCTATCATAGCGAAACCGTCCTCTCGTTCCGCACGGCTAAATAACCTGGGCGGGAAACCGCCGACCCTTTCGCCGCCGCTGCGCCCCCGCGTAGCGGCGGTTTTTCTTTGGGCCGGGCGCCCCCGGGGCGGCCGGCTCGGCCCCCAGTCCTGACGCCAACGCCAGGGTGGGGGGAGCGGCTAAATTGTCTGATTTTTCCCATGTCAGCCCCCCTCGCCCTGTGTTATCTCAAGGGGGCAGTTTCAGCGGAAGAGTGGTCCATGTCCAAGATCGCAGATTACGAGATTTGGTTTGTTACCGGCAGCCAGCACCTCTATGGGCCCGAGACCCTGAAGCAGGTCGCGGTCGACTCCGGCGAGATCGCCAAGGCGCTCGACGCCGCACCGGCGATCCCGGTGAAGGTCGTGTTCAAGCCGGTTCTGGTGTCGCCGGACTCGGTGAGCGAACTTGTTGCGGCCGCGAACAATGCGCCGAACTGCGTCGGTCTCATCACCTGGTGCCATACCTTCTCGCCGTCGAAGATGTGGATCAACGGCCTCAAGCACCTGCAGAAGCCGGCGGTTCATCTGCACACGCAGTACAACCGCGACATTCCGTGGGACTCCATTGATATGGATTTCATGAACCTGAACCAGGCCGCCCATGGCGACCGCGAGCATGGGTTCATCTGGACGCGCATGCGCAAGGACCGCAAGGTCGTGGTCGGCTACTGGCAGGACCCCAAGGTGCAGGAAAAGATCGGCTCGTTCGCGCGCGCCGCTGTGGCCTGGGCCGACTGGCAGGGCGCCAAGTTCGTCCGCTTCGGCGACAACATGCGCGAAGTGGCGGTGACCGACGGCGATAAGGTGTCGGCACAGTTCAAGTTCGGTTTCTCGGTCAACTATTACGCGGTCGGCGATCTGGTGAAGCGGATCGATGCGGTCGGCGACAAAGAGATCGACGATCTGATCGCCGAATACGCCGATGCCTATGTCCTGACGCCCGACGTGAAGAAGGGCGGCGCTCATTATAACTCCGTGCGCGGCGCCGCGAAGATCGAAGCGGGCTTGCGCAACTTCCTCAAGGAAGTCGGCGCCAAGGGCTACACCAACACGTTCGAAGACCTCTATGGCATGGCACAGCTGCCGGGCATCGGCTCGCAGCGTCTGATGGCCGATGGCTATGGCTTCGGCGCCGAAGGCGATTGGAAGACCGCCGCTTTGGTGCGCGCGGTGAAGACCATGACGACCGGCCTCAAAGGCGGCACCTCGTTCATGGAGGACTACACCTACCATCTCGATCCGGCGAACATGTGCAATCTCGCCGCTCACATGCTGGAAGTCTGCCCGTCGATCGCTGCGGCGAAGCCGAAGCTGGAAGTCCATCCGCTCGGCATCGGCGGCAAGGAAGATCCGGCGCGTCTGGTGTTTGACTCCGCAGCGGGTCCGGCCACGGCCGCGTCGCTGATCGATCTCGGCAACCGCTTCCGTCTGATCGTCAACGAAGTCGACGTGATCAAGGCGCCGCACGACATGCCCAAGCTGCCGGTCGCGCGCGCCATGTGGAAGGCGCGTCCCGATTTCGAGACCGCGGCGATGGCCTGGATCCTGGCGGGCGGTGCCCACCATTCGGCGTTCAGCCTGTCGGCCACGACCGAAATGCTGGAAGACTTCGCGACCATCGCCGGCATCGAATTCCTGGTGATCGACGCCGATACCAAGGTCCGCGACTTCAAGCAGACGCTTCGCACCAACGAAGTCTATTACGCGCTCAACCAGGGTTGGGCGGTCTAATCACTTAAAGGGTTCAGGGAAGGAACATGGGCAGTCGTTATGCGATCGGTCTCGATTACGGGACCAATTCCGTTCGCGCGCTGGTGGTCGATGTGGCGGACGGCCGCGAGCTCGCCGCCGCGATCTGGACCTACGCACACGGTCATACGGGCGTGGTTCTGGGCAAAGACCCGAATCTCGCCCGTCAGCATCCGGCCGATTACCTGAAGGGCGCCGAGGTCACGATCCTCGAAGCGCTTGCCATGGCGGCGCGGGACGTTCCGGGCTTCAAGTCCGAAAACGTTGTCGGTATCGGCGTTGACACCACCGGCTCGACGCCGATGCCGGTCGACGCCGACGGCATTCCGCTGGCACTCGATGCCAAATGGAGCGAGGACCCGAACGCGCTGGCGTGGCTGTGGAAAGACCACACCGGCTGGGCGGAAGCGGCCGAAATCACCAAGCTGGCGGCCGAGATGCGCCCGCAATACCTCGCCAAGATCGGCGGGGTGTATTCGTCGGAATGGTTCTATTCCAAGATCCTGCGTTGCCTGCGCGTCGCGCCGGAAGTGTTCGATGCCGCCTATAGCTGGATCGAACTCTCCGACTTCGTGCCGGGCGCGCTGTCCGGCACCCTGGCGCCGGGCAAGTTCACTGCCGGCATCTGCGCCGCCGGTCACAAGGCGATGTACAACGCCGCGTGGGGTGGCTACCCGGACAAGGAATTCCTCGGCAAGCTCGATCCCAAGCTGGCTGCCCTGCGCGATCATCTGACCCCGCGGGTGAAGGATGTCAGTGCCTCGGTCGGCGGCCTCTGTGAAGAGTGGGCTAAGAAGACCGGCCTTTCGGCGGGGATTCCGATCGCGGTCGGCGCCTTCGACTGCCACCTCGGTGCCATCGGCGCCGGCGTCAAGCCGGGCGTCCTGGTCAAAGTCCTCGGCACCTCGACCTGCGATATCTCGGTGCAGCCCAACACGGTCAAGCTAGCCGATGTTCCCGGCGTCTGCGGGATTGTCGACGGCAGCGTGCTGCCGGGCTATTTCGGCCTCGAAGCGGGCCAGTCGGCGGTCGGCGATATCTTCAATTGGTTCGTCGAATACGTGAAGCCGACCGGCCTTGGCCATGTCGAGCTGACCGAACAGGCCGCCAAGATGAAGCCGGGTGCCTCCGGCCTCGTTGCCCTCGACTGGAACAACGGCAACCGCACGGTTCTGGTCGACCAGCGCCTGACCGGCCTGCTGATCGGCCACACGCTCTACACCACGCCGGCCGAGATGTATCGCGCTCTGGTAGAGGCGACCGCGTTCGGGGCGCTCACGATCATCAACCGGTTCGAGGAATACGGCGTCAAGATCGATGAAGTCGTGAACTGCGGCGGTATTGCCGAGAAGAACGCTTTCATCATGCAACTCTACGCCGATGTCACCGGTCGGCCGATGAAAGTGTCGCGCTCGGCCCAGACCCCGGCGCTCGGCTCGGCGGTTGCCGCGGCCGTGGTGGCAGGCGTCTACAAGGACTTCGCCAGCGCCCAGGCCGCCATGACCGGGCTCAAGGACAAGGTCTACCAGCCCGATCCGGCTGCGCATGCGATTTATTCCGAGCTTTACGCCGTCTACCGGACACTGCATGACGCATTTGGCACCGCGGCCTGGCAGGGTAATCTCGCCGACGTCATGAAGCGGTTGATCGACATCCGCGAGCGGACGAGGGCCTGATGCTCGAAGCTTTGAAAGAAGAAGTCTGCAAGGCCAATCTCGACCTTGTAACAGAGGGTCTTGTTATCCAGACCTTCGGCAACGTCAGCGGCATCGATCGCGCCAGCGGCCTCGTAGTGATCAAGCCGTCGGGCGTGCCCTATGACGGCATGAAGCCCGAGCACATGGTCGTGGTCGAGCTTGAGACCGGCAAGGTGGTGGAGAGTAATCTGCGCCCCTCGTCGGACACTGCCACCCATCTGGTGCTCTACCGGGCGTTCAAGAATGTGGGGGGCATCGTCCACACCCACAGTTTGAACGCTACCGCCTGGGCGCAGGCCAAGCGTGCGATACCGGCGATGGGGACCACCCATGCTGACTATTGGCATGGCGAAATTCCCTGCACCCGGCTGATGACCAACGAGGAAATCACCTCGGAATACGAAGCCAATACCGGCGAGGTGATCGTCGAAACCTTCGACGGGATCGATCCTCTGCACAAGCCGGCGGTATTGGTGGCCAGTCACGGCCCGTTCGCGTGGGGTAAGGACGCGCACGATGCCGTGCACAATGCGGCGATCCTCGAGTACGTGGCGCATCTCGCCAGCGAGACGCTGAAGATCAATCCGGCGACCGGTTCGATGCAGGGTGTCCTGCTCGACAAGCATTTTCTGCGCAAGCACGGGCCCAAGGCCTACTACGGGCAAAAATAAAACAAGGGGGAGTAAACGTTCATGAGTGCCCAGGTATCCGTTTTCAACGCTCTGGACTGGTGGATCGTTGCCGCCTTCGTCCTTGCCATGGCGATCGTCGTCGCCATGTCGATGATGAAGAAGAACGAATCCGGCAAGGACTACTTCCTGTCCGGGCGCGATTCGAACTGGCTGCAGATCGGTACCTCGATCTTCTCGTCCAACATTGGTTCCGAGCATCTCGTCGGTCTCGCCGGCGCCGGTTTTGCCACCGGCATGGCGATGGCCCATTGGGAAATGCACGGCTGGCTCATCCTGATCCTGGGCTGGGTGTTCGTCCCGCTGTATGACCGGATGAAGGTCTTCACCATGCCGGAGTTCCTCGAACTGCGCTTCAGCCGCGGTTCGCGCAACCTCCTCAGCTTGCTGACGATGGCTTCGCTGGTTCTGACCAAGATCGCCGCTACAATCTATGCCGGCGACGTGGTCGTTCGCACGCTGCTCGGTATCGACAGCGTCAATATCTTCGGTTTCCAGATCGACGTGTTCTGGGCCATCGCCCTCGGTCTCGCCTTCACCACCGGCCTTTATACGGTGCTCGGCGGCCTGCGCGTGATCATGTACACCGCCGTGCTGCAAACCCCGGTCCTGATCTTCGGCTCGGTGGCGATCCTCTTCATCGGCCTGCAGGAACTCGGCCATGGCAATCTGATCGCCGGCTGGAACCAGATGGTGGTCTCGGCGGGTGCCAACATCCATCTCATTCGCGCCTACAATGATCCGGAATGGTCGTGGATGGCGGTGCTACCCGGTTCGGCGATCATCGGCTTCTGGTACTGGTGTACCGACCAATACATCGTCCAGCGCGTTCTCGCCGGCCGCAACCAGCAGGAATCGCGCCGCGGCACGATCCTCGCCGGCTTCCTGAAGCTCACGCCGGTGTTCATCTTCCTGGTGCCGGGCATGATCGCCTTCGCGCTGGTCAGCACCCACGCTCCGAACTTCCACACCCCGAACGGCGACGCCGCTTACACCTCGTTGGTGGCGCAGATCCTGCCGCACGGCGTGCGCGGCTTCGTGGCGTGCGGCATGATCGTGGCGCTGATGGCCTCGCTGGCCTCGAAGTTCAACGCCTCGGCCACGCTGTTCACGATGGACTTCTATCGCGAGTGGCGTCCCAACGCGTCGGGTCGTGAAGAGGTGACCGTCGGTCGTATCGCCACTGGCGTGATCGTGATCCTCGGCATCCTGTGGGTGCTGGTGATCAAGATGCTGTCGTCGAACCTGTACGAATATCTCCAGAACGTGCAGAGCTACCTGTCGCCGGCCATCGTGGTGCTGTTCATCGCCGGCGTGTTCTGGAAGCGTGCAACGGCACCGGCCGCGTTCTGGTCGTTCCTGGTGGGCATCATCGGCGGCTTCGCCCGTCTGGCGGCCGACATCATCATGAAAGGCCACAAGGCCGATCTGGCAGCCTGGAAGCAGCAGCTGTTCCACCACCAGATCACCCAGGATCAGTACAACGCCCTGATCGCGCCGCTGAAGGCGCAGTACGGACTGATCTTCGACATCTGGCACATCAACTGGCTGTTCTGGTGCCAGACGCTGCTGGTCACCTCCGCGCTTTTGATGGTCGTCATCAGCCTGCTGACCAAGGCACCCGACCAGGGCAAGCTCAAGTATTCCTGGTACGGCGCCTCGGCGGAGGAAAAGGCCGTCACCCGCGCCAGCTGGAACACCTGGGACGTGGTGCTCAGCTTGATCGTCGTGGCCTGCATCATCTCGTTCTACATCACGTTCTTCTGATCGGAACGACATCCACCCTATCGAACACCCCGGCCCGCAAAGCTGGGGTGTTCTTTTTTGTGGACGTGGGTGTCAGAGCGGCAGGCGGATCGTGGCCCTGAGGCCGCCTTGCGGGCTGTCGGAAAGTGTCAGGTCGCCGCCGTGAGCGCGGGCGATGTCGCGGGCGATGGAAAGGCCAAGGCCTACGCCGCCGCTCTGCAGATTGCGCCCTTCATCGAGGCGGCGGAACGGGCGGAACGCCTCTTCGCGCATGGCCGCCGGAATGCCCGGACCGTCATCATCGACATGGATCTCGGCGAAGCGCGCTTCGAGATCGAGCGATACGGTCGCGCAGGTGCCGTGCTTCAGCGCGTTGTCGATCAGGTTGGTGACGCAGCGGCGCAGTCCCTTCTTCTTGACCGACAACAGCACGCCCTCGGGGACCTGGAGGGAGAGTTCGCCTTGCCGCGCCCGCCGGGCGGCTTCGGCCGCATCGCGCACCAGGGCGCCGAGATCGGTCAGCTCGCTTTTCTCGCCGCCTTCACCGCGGGCAAACGCGAGATAGTCGTTGAGCATGCCCTCCATCTCGCTGATGTCGGTTGAGAGCGCATCGACGTCCGGCGACGGGTTCATCATCGCCAGTTGCAGGCGGATGCGGGTCAGCGGCGTCCTAAGGTCGTGGCTGACGCCGGCCAGCATCTCGGTGCGCTGCTGAACATGGCGGTTGATGCGTTCGCGCATGGTCATGAAGGCTTGGGCGGCGCGGCGCACTTCGGTGGCGCCATAAGGCTTGAAATCGGGCACATCGCGGCCTTTGCCGAAGGCGTCGGCGGCGCGCGCCAGCCGTTCGATCGGGCGCACCTGATTGCGCAGGAACAGGATCGCTACGGTGAGCAGGATCAGCGAGGAGATCAGCATCAGCACGATGAAAAGGTCCGGGCTCGAAACCGTGATGCGGTCGCGCGGCACCACCGCCCGCAGCACGCCGTCATGGACTTCGACGCTGATGAGGAATTTCTGGCGGCCGTCGAGCGTGGCGGTGGTGAAATGGCGTTTTTCGCCAATCTGCTGGGCGATGACTTCGTCGAGCGCCTTGTCGATGGTGCGGCGATGCTGCTTGGTCGGCGGCGGGATGTGGACGCCCGGCTCGAACCGCAACTCGTAACGCAATTGCCGCGCCGCCAGCGCCCGCATCTGCTCGCGCAAGGGGCTGGCATAGGTGTCCTCCTGCGCGATCAAAAGGGCGATGTCGGACGCCGCCGCGCGCGCCATCCGGCGCGTCGTGGTGTCGAGATCGCGCTCGAAGAACACGTAGGACACGATCGCCTGCAGGATCACCATCGGCGCCACGATGATGATCAGCGAGCGCGGGAACAGGCCGCGCGGCATCACCCGCTTCATCAGGCGGCCAGGTCTCAGCTCAGACCAGGAAAACGGCTTATCCGACGCGATCGGGTACGAGGACATAGCCCACGCCTCTCACGGTCTGCAGGTACAGCGGCAGTTTGGGGTCTTCTTCGATCTTCTTCCTGAGTCGCGTCACCTGCACGTCGATCGAACGTTCGAGGGCGACGCCGAGGCGCGAACAGAGATCGGAGCGCGAGAAGCTGCGCCCGGCGTTGGCAGCGAAGAGCTGCAGTAGCGCGTTTTCCGAACTCGTCAGCTTGACCGGCTTGCCTTTCTTCCTGAGCTGCTTGCGTTCGGGATCGTAGACGCAATCGCCCATATGGACCTCGCCGGACGCGGTCCGGGCAGGCGGGGCGGCGCGGCGCAGCAGCGAGCCGATGCGGAGCAACAGTTCGCGCGGCTCGAACGGCTTGGTGAGATAATCGTCGGCACCTTTTTCGAGGCCGGCGATACGATCTTCGGCCTCGCTCTTGGCGGTCAGCATGAGGATCGGAATGTCCGAGGAGGAGCGCACGGAGGCAGCGAGGTCGAAGCCGGATTCACCCGGCATCATCACGTCGAGCACCAGAAGGTCGAACGCCATCGACTTCATCAGGTTGCGCGCGTCGGCGGCATTGGCGGCGGCGCTGACCCGGAAGCCGTTGGTCGAGAGATACTTCTGCAGCAGCGCCCGGAGACGTTCGTCGTCGTCGACAACCAGAAGATGGGGATCTTGCACGGTACCATTCATGGGTTCTTCCTCCAGCGCTCGGGATCGCCGGCAATGCCGATCAAAACCTTGCGATAGCCGCCGACGGCGTCCTGGCCGGCGCTGCGGAAGGCGGCGGCGAGGATCGGACGTTGGGCATTCCAGACCGCATCGGCGAGCGCTTTGCCGGCCGGCGTAAGCTGCAACGAGCGGGTACGCCGATCCTGCATACCTGTCTTGCGTTCCACGAAACCGCCTTTCAAGAGGTCGCTCATCACGCGATTGAGGCTCTGTTTGGTGATCTTCAGGAAGCCCAGCAATTCGGCGACCGAAAGTCCGGGGTTGCGCGCAATGAAATGCAAAGCCCTGGCGTGGGCGCGTCCTAAACCTGCTGCCGCAAGGACGCTGGCGCTTTTGCCGGCGACATCGCGCGCGGCGATGAAGAGCAAATCCAATCCTTGCTTTAGCGCCTCATCGCTAAGGTATAATGCGCGGGTATCGGGAGGGGCGCCGCCCCTCGTTACGTCAGACATGCTGTCATAAATAGGCCCCGCTTGGCGTCAAGGCAAGGCCGCAGGAAAGGAAACAATAAATGGCCGACGTGATCCCCTTTGACATGCGCGACGGTTCGCTGTGGTTCGACGGCAAACTGATCCCGTGGAAAGACGCCAAGATCCACATCCTGACGCACGGCCTGCACTACGCGTCCTGCGTCTTCGAAGGTGAGCGGATGTATTCGGGCCGCATCTACAAGCTGAAGGAGCATACCGAGCGCCTGTTCGAGAGCGCCCGCATCCTCGGCATCAAGATTCCCTACAGCGTCGACGACATCAACAAGGCCTGCATGGCAGCCTGCGAGGTGCAGAAGTACACCGACGCGTATGTGCGCCCGGTGGTGTGGCGCGGCTCGGAAATGATGGCCGTCTCGGCGCAACAGACCAAGACCCACGTCGCGGTCGCCACCTGGTCGTGGCCGTCCTATTTCGATCCCGAAACCAAGATGAAGGGCATCCGCCTCGACATCTCGCAGTGGAAGCGTCCGGCGCCCGATACCGCCCCGACTGCCGCCAAGGCCGCCGGTCTTTATATGATCTGCACCATGTCCAAGCACGCCGCCGAGGACAAAGGCTATACCGATGCGCTGATGCTGGATTATCGCGGCTATGTCGCCGAAGCGACCGGCGCCAATATCGTCTTCGTGCAGGACGGCGTCCTGCACACGCCGAAGCCGGATTGCTTCCTTGATGGCATCACCCGCCGTTCGGTCGAAGCGCTGGCGCGCATCCGTCAGCTCAAGGTGATCGAACGCCACATCAAACCGGAAGAGATGGCCGGTTTCTCCGAGGCATTCTTGTGCGGCACCGCGGCGGAAGTGACGCCGGTGGCCGAGATCGGGCCTTACAAGTTCACCCCTGGCGACATCTCGCGCATGCTGCTGACCGATTATCTCGCCGACGTGCAGCGCGAAAAATCGGTGGTGCAGCTCTAACTGCTACGCCGTTCACGGCATTTAAGGCGCTCTTCCGACCGGAAGGGCGCCTTTTGTTTTGCTAAGCTACCGGCAGGCGGAAGCGGAACACCGTGCCGCCTTGTGGGTTGGGTTCGGCCGAGATCGCGCCCCGGTGGGCGGCGATGATGCTGCGGCAGATCGAAAGCCCGACGCCCATGCCGTCCTTCTTGGTGCTGACGAAGGGCTGGAACAGCTTGGCGGCGACATCGGCGGGCAGGCCGCGGCCGGTGTCGGTGAGGCTGAACTCGACCTCGCTTGAGGGCAAAGCCGTGGCGGTGACGATGAGGCGGCGGACTTCGCACCCTTGCATCGCTTCGATGGCATTGCGGATCAGGTTGACCAGGACCTGCTGGATCTGGATGCGGTCGACCGCGACGTCCGGAAGATCGGGATCGGCGGCTGCAATCAGCGTGACATCGCCATCGAGCGGCCCGACGAGCGCCACGGCGTCGTGAACCAGCGCTTCCGGCGCCACCGGTCCGCGTTCGGTGTCGCGCTTTTCGATGAAACGGCGCAGGCGATGCAAGATCGTGGCGGCACGATGGATCTGTTGTGCCGCGCGGTCGCCGAGTTCGCCGGCCTTGACGGTATCGCCCTTCGCCGAATTGCGTCGCAGAGCGGAGAGATAGTTGCCGGCGGCGGTGAGCGGATGGCTGACCTCGTGCGCCAGCATGGCGGCGGTTTCGCCCATCACGGCCAGGCGCTGCACGTGCATCAGCTCCTTCTGCATTTCGCGCGTACGCCGACTGCTGCGCTCGCGCTGGAGCAGCATGACGCCCACCAAACCCAGCCCTGGACCGATCAACGCCATTGCCGAGGCAAACGCGATAAAGAAGAGGATGTTGCGGTCGACCGCCGCCCGTGAGTCTTCGTAAGCAGCACTTTGCTTGGCGCGGAACGCCGCAATCGCACGACTGGCGCCATTATCTTCGATGCCGCTGGAGAGCGCCGCCACTTGCCCGTCGATGCGTTGTGCGATTGCTTTCAGGGTGGCCGCTTCGTCCGGTACGATGGAGATCAGGGCGCCGAGACCGCGCGCCGCGTTGCGGCCTTCGATGCGGACCAGATCCATCTCCAGTCCGCCGCCATGGCGAAGGCTGTAGCGGGCTGCCGCTTTGGCGTCTTCGAGATCCTCTTCGACGCTGTGCGTCTGCAGGATGACGGTTTGGACGTGCTCGACGCGTTGCATCTGCTCGCGCAAGTGATCGAGCATGACGCCGAGCGACAGTGCACTGGTCAGGAACAGGATGGCCGCAACGACGATGGCGCCGATGCCAAGCAGCCATTGCGAGGAGATGTCACGCGGCCCTGCCGCGACGGCATTCCGGCGAAGCTTTCCCCGCGAAATCGGCAGCGGAGGTAATCGTGCCGCGAGCGTCATCGCGGAATCGACATCTTCGGGGTGCGATGCATGGATGCTCATACCGCCTATCGCTCAAGAACATCCCAGATTTGTCACAGGTTTGAAGGTTTCGCAATCGCATTACTGCGCAAAATCGTTCTATCCCGCAACAACGGAACTTCCGTAACGTTGTTCGCACAACGTACGGACGCAAATCCGGTCCGGACGTCCGCTACGCAGGGGTAGCGGCTCAGGTGGCGATGGAATTACGGCCCTGCGAGCCCGTCGCTGCATTACGCGGCGGCACTGTCCCGCGGCAACCGCATCTGCTTGGCGGACGGCAATGTGAAGCGGAACACCGTGCCGCCGTGCGGATTGGCTTCCGCCCATAGCTTGCCGCCATGCTGTTCGATGATACTGCGCGAGATGGACAGACCGACACCCATACCGCCTGATTTGCTGGTGACGAACGGCTGGAACAGACGCACGGCGATGTCCGGCTCTATGCCCGGACCGCTATCTGCGAGGCTTACTTCGACATAGTCACCATCGCGGCGCGCCACGCCGAGCAAAAGATCCCGTCTCGGCATGTTCTCCATCGCCTCGATGGCATTGCGCATCAGATTGACCAGAACCTGCTGGATCTGAACGCGGTCGACTCTCACCAGCGGCAGGTCCGAATCGATGCGCGTTTCCAGTTGGATCGATGAATCGAGGGTGCCGAGCAAAGTAAGGGCATCGTCGACCAGCGTTTCCGGTGCTTCGAGGCTGTGTTCGGCCTCGCGCTTTTCGACGAAGCGTCGCAACTTCCGCAATATCGCGCTGGCGCGCTGGATTTGTTCGCCGATCCGCTGCGCAATTTCGCGGGCTTTGTCGGGTGCGCCGGTATCGATATAGCGAAGCTGCACCGCGAGGTAATTGGCGGCAGCTGTCAACGGCTGGTTGATTTCATGGGCCAGCATGGTCGAGGTTTCGCCCATTACGGCGAGACGCTGCATATGCATCAGCTCCATCTGCAACTCGCGCGCTCGCAGGCTATCGCGTTCACGGCGCAGGAGGATGATGCCCACGACTCCGAGCACTGGAGCGGTTGCGGCTGCGAACAGCGCCAAGCCGATGGCAATGCGAATATTGGCAACGATGCGCTGCTGGCTGAGATTGAGTTCGGCTGCGGCGCGAACGCGCAACCCCGCAATCAAGGCATTGGTGCGTTGAATCAGTTGGATCCGGTTCAGTTCCCATTGCGGCGATGGCGGACCACTTTGCGCCGTTGCAAGATCGAACATGTCTAGCCGGCGCTTGATGAGGAGATTGGTCTCTCGTATTTGGGCCGCCGTTTCGATGTTAGAAGTAGAATATGAGTCAAAGGTCGAGAGCAGGTGGCGAACCTTGCGGGCAGCCTCGTTGCGCGTGGCGGCAGCATGAGGATCGTGTCCGATAATATAGGCGCGCCCCGCGACCGATACCGTGCTCAGGGCTTCCTGCAATGCGTCGATCGAGTTCAGCATGTGCTGACCTCTGTTGGCCTGTTCGGCATAGACCAGGACCCGCGCGGCGGTCCCCGCCAAGACGACGGCCGTTACCAGCAAGACGGCCACCGAAGTGGTGATCCCGGCACCGCCCACAAGGCGAACGGAGGAGAGCTTTTCGACGGAATGCTTCAATTCGTCGATACGGCTGCGGACATCGGCTCGGGATGGCGTGGCGTCCATGACATTCTCTCGGTCGGTGAAACCGGAACGGCAGGACTGCCGGGATAGGGAGACCCTGTCACGAATCTAAACGCGCGAGGATCATTTGGGATGCCAGCGTTAACTCGTGATGGCATGGCAAACATCGTGTTTTTTTGCTGATCGGTCAGCCGTCAGGCAGCGATGGAAAGAACAAGACTTCTTGTCCAGTCCATCGGCGGACGTCGAGTCGTCTTAAGCGGCACGCCGACGGGTATGGGCGAGACCGGCCCTGAGATAGACATAGCCGGTCGCCACCGTCAGCCCCGCGGCGATCCAAAGCGCGGCGTAGGCGAACGCCAGCGATCCGTAGACGATGCGGTCCGCGATCGGGCCCAGGATCATGGCGCCGATGGCGATCATCTGGACGACGGTCTTGATCTTGGCGAAGAAGGTCACCGGCACGCTGACGTCGGCGCCCGCCAGGAACTCCCTGAGGCCCGAGACCAGGAACTCGCGGCTCAGGATCACCAGAGCCGGAACCAGCTTCAGAAGACCCTTGAGGCCCTCTTCGTCGCTGAGATTGAACTGATGGGTGTTGCCTTCCGCCACCAGCATCATCAGCGCCACCCCGACCAGGATCTTGTCGGCGATGGGGTCGAGCATGCGGCCGAAATCGCTGCCGGCGTTGAATTTGCGGGCGGCGAAACCGTCGAGCGCGTCGGAAATTCCGGCAATGCAGAACACGGCGAAAGCCACCAAGCGGGCGGTATCCCCTGGCATCACGAAGGCAACCGCGAACACGGGAACCAGGACGATGCGCAGGACTGTCAGGATATTGGGCAACCGTAACATGGGGGTCAGCTTAGACCATTTTCTCGCCCGAGGGGACAAGCCCCTGCGTCAGCCAGCACCCCCGCCGGGGTGGAAGAAATCGTAGATTTTCTTGGCCAGGGTCGCGGAAACCCCCGAAACGCTTTCAATATCGGCCAGACTGG
>JAHFQC010000108.1 GCA_023259375.1 Alphaproteobacteria bacterium | reverse complement strand
ACCGGCGCTGCTAATGAGCTTGTTCTTGCCGCGCAGTCAGATCGAAGGCAGCAGCGAGCGTATCGCAGTGCGCCAGGGTGGATACGTGATCGCCGGCATGTTCCTCTGCACTATTGCACTGACGGTGATACTCGATCACACCCTGCATCTGCCGCCGTTTCTGGGCATGATGACGGGCCTTGGTGCGCTGAACCTTTACGGCTATTTCCTGCACGGCTGGGAAGCGCGCGTGCTCGGTCCGGACGATGATCGCGAGCCGTTCAATATCTTCGGCATCTTCGCCAAGATCGAATGGGATACGCTGCTGTTCTTCTACGGCATCATGTTGTGCGTCGGTGGCTTGGCCGCGGTTGGTTATCTGCACGGCATGTCGACACTGCTCTATAACGATCTCGGACCCACGATCGCCAACATTATCGTTGGTATCCTGTCGGCGATAGTCGACAACATCCCCTTGACCTACGCCGTGTTGCTGATGGAGCCCAACATGAGCCATGGCGAGTGGCTGTTGGTGACACTGACCGCCGGTACCGGCGGTTCGCTATTGTCGATCGGTTCGGCAGCGGGGGTCGCACTGATGGGGGCCAGCAATGGCCGCTACACCTTCGGTTCGCATCTCAAGTGGGTCTGGGCGGTGGCGATCGGTTATGGCGTCGCCATAGCGGCGCACATCCTTCTCAACGCCAGTCTGTTCACGGAATTTCGTCGGCCTTGATCGATAGCGTCTTGCGCCGTTCGCGGTGGCGCGGTTACGTGACTGGCATCATTCAAGGGAGACGAGCATGGCCAAGTTGACGGGAAAAGTTGCGCTGATTACGGGTGCGAGTGCCGGTATCGGCCATGCCGCGGCGTTGGCCTTGGCATCGGAAGGCGCCAATCTTGTCGTCACCGCGCGCCGTGCCGAACGGCTGGAAGCGCTGGTTGCGGAAGTG
This sequence comes from Alphaproteobacteria bacterium, assembly GCA_023259375.1. Taxonomy (GTDB): domain Bacteria; phylum Pseudomonadota; class Alphaproteobacteria; order Micropepsales; family Micropepsaceae; genus Rhizomicrobium. The sequence continues at coordinate 14,493 of JAHFQC010000108.1, read as the reverse complement.
GCCAAGCTCGGCATCAAAGCGATTGCCGTGCCCGGCGATATGCGGGAGGAGGCGACCGCAAAGACCGTCGTCGCAGCAGCACAGAAGGAATTCGGTCGGATCGATATCCTTGTCGCCAATGCGGGGGTCGGCAATTACAAGAACTTGGTCGATACCTCCGTCGCCGAATACGACGACATGATGGACGGCAACATGAAATCGTCCTGGATTATCGCCCGCCATACCGTGCCGGTGATGATCGCCCAGAATGACGGCCTCATTCTTTTCGTTTCCTCGATGGCGGGCGTTTACGGCTTTGCCGGCGAGGCCACCTACTGCGCCACCAAATTCGCCCAAGTGGGATTTGCGCAAGGTCTCGACAAGGAGCTCCGGCCCCACGGCATCAAGGTCGGCACCATCAATCCTGGCGGCGTCAAGACGGAGTTTGCCATCGGGAAGGGGCGCACCGAAGACGAAGTTGCGGCTTCGGGCATGCTCGATCCGGCCGATGTGGCACAAGCGATCCTGTTCGCCTGCACCCAGCCGAAACGGGCGCGGATTATCCAGATTCAAATGCGGCCCATGGAAGAATCCCTGACGTAAGAGGCTGCCCGGCAAACGGGCAGTGATGAAATCCGTGGCTTTTGCAGGGTCTTCCGGCAGCATTTGATCGTGTCGCGTACGATTTTCCGGAAAAGTCCCAGCCGCGTGGTTTCTTTTTGCCCCGGATGCGCGGATGCTTTCCGGCATGCTCGGATTAGCGATTGGAATCATCGCCTGCCTGTTCGGAATCATCGCGCTTTTGCCCGACGCCGAAGGCTTCAGCGACGAATGACTTGACGTCGACGGAGCCTTTTCGCCGATGCCGCGTTGCGTGTCTGCAGCGCTGTGGTTTTCGTGTCCGTGAGCAGGCTTCGGGAGTTCTGGTGGTTGATCCGGGAGGGCGTCGAAGAGTTCTTCGAGGACGCCGCCTATAGCCGTGGAGCAGCCATCAGCTTCTACGCCATGACCGCGATGGGGCCGGTGCTTTATATCGGCGCTTGGGTGGCCGGCATCTTTCTCGGCTCGAAGGCCGCCCACACCCATCTGCTTTATGAGATTCGCCGGGTCGTCGGCTACGACACGGCCACCATGCTGCAGGCCGCGATCACGGCCGCGGGCCATATGCGCGGCGGCTGGTTGGGCACCCTGGCGGGCGTGCTGGTGCTGGTGTTCACGGCGGGTGGCGTGTTCGTCGAGGTCCAGTCTGCTCTCAATTGCATTTGGAAAACCCCATCGCCGCCTTTCACGTGGTGGGGGGCGGTGAAGAGCTATTTGCTGTCTCTGGCATTGGTCGGTGGGCTAGGGCTTTTGCTGTGCCTGTCGCTGATGGTCAACACGCTGGTTGGCGCGTTCGGGCATTATTTCGAGGCCTTGATCGGTATCGATGGAGGCTTCGTATGGCTGCTGAACACAGCCGTCTCGGCATCGCTCATTACCTTTCTGTTTGCTGCCGTGTATCGCATTTTGCCGAACCGCCCGCTCGAGTGGCGCGATGTGATTGCGGGCGCGGTGATCACGGCCGTCCTGATCCTGATCGGCGAGTACGCCATCGCCTTCTATCTGGCCGAGACCGCCCTCAGTCATCGTTACGGCACCGCCGGCGGGGCAATGGCGATCCTGATCTGGCTCTATTATTCGGCCCAAGTCTTCCTGCTCGGGGCTGAGATCACCAAGGTTTGGTCCCTGCGTCATGGCAGCCCGGCGGCCAAGGGGGTGGCGCACGAAATACGCCAAGCGGCTTAGGAAAGGGCTTTCCTGCGGCGTAGAGGGCATGGCGGGCTGCCGTGGGACAGGTTAGGCTCCCCGAAAAGGTAAGCGCTGTCGCGCCCGGGGAACGACCATGAAAAACGGCAAAATCGGCATTATCGAGAAGATCGGCTACGGCTTCGGCGACGGCGCCTCCAACCTGATCTGGATGATTTTCATCTACTACCAGTTGAACTTCTACACCGACGTCTACGGGCTTGCGGCGGCTGCGGCCGGCACCATGCTGCTGGTGACCCGGACCTGGGACATCTTCGTCGACGTTATCATCGGCCTGATCGCGGATCGGACGCAGACGCGCTGGGGCAAGTTCCGCCCATTCCTGCTGTGGATGGCGCTGCCGTTCGGCATTGTCGCGACGCTTGCCTTCACCACGCCGCCTTTCGGCGACACCGGCAAGCTGATCAGTGCCTATGTCACACTGACTCTGTTGATGCTGGCCTATTCGGCGATCAACGTGCCGTACGGCGCGCTGATGGGCGTGATCTCGCCCGATCCGCAGGAACGCACCGCGCTATCCGCCTATCGCTTCAGCTTTGCGCAGGGCGCCGGGTTCGTCGTCGCCATGCTGGCCATGCCGCTTGTCGCCACGCTCGGCCAAGGCAATGACCGCAAGGGCTATGTCCTGACTGTCGGCATGTTCTCGATCGTTGCCATCCTGATGTTCCTCGGCACCTTTGCTACTACGCGTGAACGTGTTGTGCCGACGCTGAAGCAGAAGACTTCGACCAAGCAGGATCTCGTCGATCTGGCGCACAACTGGCATTGGCAGATCCTGTGCGCGCTCGGCATCCTGCAGGTGTTTTTCGTCGCGATCCGCGGCTCGTCGATGATCTACTACTTCAAGTACTATATGAACGACGCGACCTTCGCGGGCCCGTTCGGCTGGACGATCCATCTCGGCGGCGCGCTCGGTACCGGCCCGTTCATCGTCATGGGCACGCTCACCTCGATGGTGGCGACCTTCCTTATCCAGTATGTGACGCCCTACACCGGCCGCAAGAACGCGTTCATCGGCTGTATGGTGCTTGGTGCGATATCGTTGATCGCCTCGTTCTGGGTGCGCCCCGATCAGTTGTTGCTGCTCTACGGCTTCCATTTCCTCTATTCGATTTTCACAGGCCCGACCGCGGCACTGTTGTGGGCGATGTTTGCCGATAGCGCCGACTGGTCCGAGTGGAAGACGGGACGGCGGGCCACGGGTCTGGTGTTTTCCGCCTCCGGCATGTCGAACAAGCTCGGCTGGGCGATCGGCGGTGCGTTGGCGCTCAGCCTGCTCGCCGCCTACGGCTATCAAGCCAATGTGGCGCAGACGGCGCATGCCCAGGAAGGCATTCGCCTGTTGATGGCCGTTGTGCCCGCAATCGGCGCACTCGCGTGCGGTTTCGGCATGCTGTTCTACAAGCTCGAATCCAAAATGCCGCAAATCTCGGCCGAACTTGAGGCCAAGCGCGCGGCGAAAGCAACGGACGCCTGACCATGGAATATGGCCACTTTGACGACGCCGCGCGCGAATACGTGATTACGCGGCCCGATACGCCGCGCTCTTGGTCGAACTATCTCGGCTCGACCGAATACGGCGCCATCATCACCAACAATGCCGGCGGCTATTCCTTCTACAAGTCGGCGGCGCAAGGACGCTTTCTGAGGGCGCGCTTCAACGGCGTGCCGTTCGATCAGCCTGGCCGCACGCTCTATCTCCGCGATGCGGAGAGCGGTGACTTCTGGAGCGCCGCCTGGCAGCCGGTCGGCAAACCGCTCGAACAGTACAAGTCGGAATGCCGCCACGGCACGGCTTATACCGTCATCACGTCCGAATATTCCGGCATCAAATCGGAAACGACCTATTTCGTGCCGCTCGGCCGCGCCATGGAGATCTGGCGGGTCAAGCTGACCAACACCGACAAGACGCCGCGGCGGCTCAGCGCCTTCACCTATGTCGAGTACACCAACAACTGGTCGTCGTTCAACGATCTCACCAATCTGCAATACAGCCAGTTCATCGTCACGATGGGCGTGGAGAACGGCATCATCGATCACGGCACCAACGTCCACATTCCGCCGGATCCGGACAATTTCGAGAACGCCGACCAGGGCCGCCATTCGTTTCTCGCGCTCGTCGGAGCGCCCATCGCGGGTTACGACACCGACCGCACCGCATTCCTCGGGCCTTATGGCACATACGCCAAGCCGCGCGTCCTTGAAACTGGCCGCTGTACCAACTCGCAGGCAGCGGGTGACAACGGCTGTGGCGTCTTGCAGACCGAAATCGCGCTGCAGCCCGGCGAAACGAAGGAATTCGTGGTGCTGATGGGCGTCGGCCGCGCCGGCGTCGAAGGCAAGGCCGCGGCGAAGGAATTCGCCAATCTCGCGCGCGTCGACGAGGAACTTGCCAAGCTGAAGGCCTATTGGCACGGCCGCCTTGAAGGCCTCACCGCGACGACGCCCGATCCGGCGTTCAATTCGATGCTGGCGATGTGGGGGCCGTTCAATTGCCTCATCACCTATGCCTGGTCGCGCGCGGCCTCGCTGATCTACGCCGGCGAACGCGACGGTCTCGGTTATCGCGATACCGTCCAGGACATGCTCGGCGTGATGCACGCCATCCCGTCCGAAGCGGTGAAGCGTCTCGAATTGATGCTGACCGGTCAGCTTTCGACCGGCGGCTGCATGCCGGTGGTCAAACAGTTCGCCCATCGTCCCGGTCACGAGAGCGTGCCGCCCGATACGGAACTGCGCTCCGACGACGGTATGTGGCTGTTCCTCACGGTACCGGCCTACATTAAGGAAACCGGCGATTTCGAGTTCTTGAAAAAGATGCTGCCCTACGCCGACACGGGCGAGGCAAGCGTCCTGGGTCATTTGCGCCGCGCCATCGAGTTCAATCTCGAACGTTGCGGCACCCATGGTCTGCCGTGCGGTCTATCGGCCGACTGGAACGACTGCATCCGTCTTGGCGCCAAGGGCGAGACCGTCATGGTCGCGTTCCAGCTCCGCTTTGCGCTCAAGACCTACGCGGAAATTTGCGCCCTGATCGGCGAAGTGGGCGAGAAAGCCTGGGCCGACGCAACGCTGGCGCGTTTTGATCCGCTGATCGAAGCCCACACCTGGGATGGCGAATGGTATCTGCGCGGCTTCGGCGATGACGGCACCAAGTTCGGTTCCGCCGAGCAGAAGGAAGGCCGCATCTTCCTCAATACCCAGACCTGGGCTGTGCTATCGGGTCATGCCACCGGCGAACGCGCAGGCCAAGCGATGGCGTCGGTCGGAAAGCACCTCGCCACCGATCATGGCGTGATGCTGTGCACGCCGCCGTTTGTCGAGACCTCGATGAAGGTCATGCGCGCGGTGCTGTTCGTCCCGGGCATGAAAGAAAACGGCGCCGTCTTCAGTCACACCCAGGGCTGGGCGGTGATCGCCGAAACCATGCTGGGACACGGCAGCAAGGCCTATCGCTATTATCGCGCCAGCATGCCGGCGGCCTGGAACGACCGCGCCGACGTGCGCGAGATCGAGCCGTATGTCTATTGCCAGTTCACCAACGCGCCGATGAGCCCGCGTGCGGGCGCGTCTCGCGTGCCATGGCTGTCGGGCTCGGCTGCCTGGGCCTATGTCGCGGGCACCCAATATGTCCTCGGCATTCGCGCCGATTGGCATGGTCTGATTGTCGATCCGTGCGTTCCGGCCGATTGGAAGGACTTCTCAGTTACGCGCCGCTTCCGCGGCAAGACCGTGCGCATCACGGTAACCAATCCGAACGGCGTCGAGAAGGGCGTGAAGACGCTCAGCCTCAATGGCGAAGTGCTGGCGGGCAATGTCATCCCGGCCGAGACGCTGAGAGATGACAATACCGTCGTCGTCGAAATGGGTTGATTACCGGCAGCGTTTCAACACTTCGATGTCGGCGCCGATGATGGCGGGAATGGCGGCAGTGATCTTTTCCACCGGCCAGTCCCACCACGCCAACGTCTGCAGCGCGACGATGATGTCCTCGTCGAAGCGCTTCTTGATCAGCTTGGCGGGATTGCCGCCGACGATACCGTAGGCCGGCACATCGCTGGTAACGACGCTCTTCGCCGCCACGATGGCGCCGTTGCCGATCTTCACGCCGGGCATGATGACCGCCTCATACCCGAGCCAGACGTCGTTGCCGATGACGGTGTCGCCTTTGAACGGCAGTTCGCCGCGTTTGGGCATGGCACTCTCCCAACCGTTGCCGAAGATCTGGAACGGATAGGTCGAGAGCCCGCTCAGCTTGTGATTGGCGCCGTTCATGATGAAGCGGACGCCGCGGGCGATGGCGCAGAACTTTCCGATCACCAGCTTGTCGCCGATGAACGGGAAGAGGTAGAGCACGTTGCGCTCGAAATCCTCCGAGTTCTCGGGATCGTCGTAATAGGTATAATCACCAATCACGATGGCCGGATTCTTCACCGTGTTCTTGATGAAGCAGACCTGCGGAAAGCCTGCCATGGGATGCGGATCGGTGGGGGAGGGGCCGTGCATGAAGCGTGTCGCCTGAGTGCGACGCTCAGCTAAACACTCCGACACAAAACTTCAACGCGCTGGTTCCCGGGTAGTGGAATGCCGCGAGAGGCACCCCCTCCGGGCGAGATTGCGCACCGTCTGTCCGTCTGGCGGTAAGGGGGCGAAAGGTAAGCTTTTTTCCTTGCTGGGGCGCGAGCGCAACCGCACCCGTAGGCGGCGCATTAACTGGAAATAACCCGGCATTTGCGACGGAATTGGACCGTTTGCGACTTAATGGAAACAACGGGCCGTGAAGGTTTTGTCAGATTGCGCAACGGCCGCCAGTCGCCCTAGTTTCGCCGCCATGGGAGGGTTATAGCGGTGGATCGCGGGAGCGCGCATGGGAGAGTTGAGATGGCGTTTCGGGCTCAATCCCGACGCGACGACCGCTTCGATTTCCTGAGGGGCTTGGCCCTTCTGGTGATCTTCATCGATCACGTTCCCAAGAATCTCTTCGAGCCCCTGACGCTGCACTCCTTCGCGTTCTGCGACGCGGCTGAGGTGTTCTTCTTCATCTCCGGTTATGTGGCGGCGCTTGTCTATGGCCGCACTATGCTGAAAACCGGCTTCGTTGCGGCCACCCGCAAGGTGTGGCGCCGGGCGTGCGTCGTTTATGGCGCGCAAATGTTCCTGATGGCGGCCGTGCTCAGTATGGTGTGGGTGTTCCTGCACGCCACCGGCGATGAGACCTATCGCTGGATCTTCCGCATCCAGTGGGTGTTCGACGACCCGCTGGCGTATTTCCTGCCCGCCCTGACGATGCACTATCAGCCCGGTTATCTCGATATTCTGCCGGCTTATGTCGTACTTTTGGCGCTGTTCCCGGCGGTGTTGTGGGGCCTGAACCGGAACCTGTGGCTGGTGCTGGTACCGTCTTTCCTGCTGTGGCTGGTGGTGCAGACGACCGGTCTGTCGCTGTGGACCACCAACGGCGATCGCTGGTTTTTCAATCCCTTCGCGTGGCAGTTCCTGTTCGTGATCGGCGCCGTGTTCGGCCATCCGGCCAACGAGGGCAAGTTCGGCTTTATCAACTCGAAATGGCTCCTGGTGGGTGCCGTCGCCGTGACCATCCCGGCGGCCTTCATTCAGGCGACCGACACGCTCAGCCATTACATCGGCTGGCTACATTCGATGCGGCCCAACACCGTCATGCTCGACAAAACTTCGCTGGGCGCGTTGCGGCTTCTCAGCTTCTTCTCCCTGGCGCTGATCGTGCGACGGATTGTGCCGGCCAATGGCGTCTTCAGCGCCACCCGCTGGTGCCAGCCGGTGCTGAAATGCGGCCGCTTCTCGCTGCAGGTGTTCTCATTCGGCGCCCTGTTGTCGAGTATCACGGCCGTGACCTGGGTCCTGACGGGCGCCAATGTGGTGGTACAGACCGTCGCAGCTGTGATCGGCGTCGGGTTGCAATTCGTCTATGCGGCCTGGAAGGACAACAACCGTCAGGAAGCGGCCGAACGCGAACGCGCCCAGTCCCGCCGCGTTACGGTCCTGACCGGAGGGTTTGAGCCGGTCACTTGCGCCTCCGATCCCCGCCGTCGGTAACGCGATCCACTTGCACCTGCGAAGCAGAATTAAGCCTTGCCGGCGTGGCGCTTAGCCATTGCCGCGGCAGACTTGGGTTCCCATATAACGATGAGCACCCACTCTGCCGTCCGAGACGTGATGGTAGGGAGGGGGCGAAATCGATAGAACAATTATGTTGCCGAATTCGGGGCGTTTTGCGCAATTTGGCTCAGTGGTATGGCGCAGCGGCAGAGCGACGCCCTTGCCAGCCTGACCCCGACCCGGCTATCTCAGCCCCTTAAATCTCATCTTTCCAAGAAGAAGTACCTGTCATGTCCGGCCATTCCCACGCCAAGAACGTCATGTTCAAGAAGACTAAGGCGAATGCCGCGCGGTCCAAGCTGTTTTCCAAGCTCGCGCGCGAGATCATCGTCGCTTCGAAGGCTGGGTTGCCTGACCCCGAGCACAACGCGCGCCTGCGAACGGCGGTGGTTGCGGCCAGGGCCCAGTCGGTGCCGCGCGACGTCATCGAACGCGCCATCAAGAAGGGCCAGGGTGGCGATGCCGAGAACTATGATGAAATCCGCTACGAAGGCTACGGCCCCGGCGGCGTTGCGCTGATTGTCGAGTGTCTGACCGACAATCGCACCCGCACCGCCGCGGACGTCCGCGCCGCCTTCTCCAAGTTCGGCGGGGTTCTGGGCGAAACCGGTTCGGTAGGTTTCATGTTCCACCGCAACGGCGTCTTCACGTATCCGCTCGACAAGGGCAGTGCCGACGACATGTTGGAAGTGGCGCTCGAAGTCGGCGCCGATGAAGTCGATACCGATGATGAGGAACATGAGTTCCTCTGTTCGCCCGAAAATTTCACTGCCGTACGCGATGCGCTGGAAGCCAAGCTCGGCCAAGCTGGCTCCGCGGGCATCTATTTCCGGCCGCAGACGACCAATTTGGTGCCCGACAATGTCGGTGAAACCCTGGTCAAGCTGCTCGAAACGCTCGACGACAACGACGACGTCCAGCGCGTTACCGGCAATTACGAGCTGTCGGAAGCATTGATCGCGAAGCTGGGCGAATAGCGAAACCGCACGTGTGTGGTGGCGTTAAGACTCCGAGAGGAGTCTCCGAATGACCACTGGACGGCTGATCGATCATTTGCACATCACGGTGCGCGACCTCGGCGCCGCGCGCCGATTCTATGCGGCCGTGCTGGACGCAATCGATATTCCGCTTGAGGACGTACCCGAGAAGCACGCGTTCACCGCTGACGAGCTGTGGGTCACCGACCAAGGCCCGCTGACCGGCCGGATGCATTTCGCCTTCCAGGCCAAGGATCGCGAAACTGTGCAACGTTTCTATGCAGCCGGACTCGCGGCCGGTGGGCGCGACAACGGCGGACCGGGCGAGCGCGCGTATCATCCAGGCTATTACGCGGCGTTCCTGATCGATCCCGATGGCAACAACGTTGAAGCCGTGTTTCACGGCGCCCGCTAGCTCTTCTCGCTGTCGAGATGCGCCATCTGTTCCGGCTGGTAGCGCGGGCCTTGAACGGCCTCGGCCGGTATGGCCGCTTCGATCGCCGCGCGTTCGGCATCCGACAGGCGAACGTTTAGCGCCCCGACCGATTCCGCCAATTGGGTACGCTTGCGCGCGCCGATCAGCGGCATGATGTCTTCGCCGCGGTTCAACACCCAGGCGATGGCGAGTTGCGCCGGCGTGGCGCCGCGCTGCTCGGCGATTCTGGCCAGAGCCTCGACCAATTGCAGATTGCGCGACAGGTTCTCCCCGGCGAGCCGCGGGAAGACGGTGCGGTGGCCGGTATTGATCTGGCCGTTGAGAGCGGTGCTGCTGATCAGTCCGCGCGACAACACGCCATAAGCCGTGATTCCGATTCCGGCGGCGCGCAACTTGGGCAGGGTGTCGGCTTCGATCCCACGGCTCATCAGCGAGTATTCGATCTGCAGGTCTGAAACCGGCGTCACCGCGTGGGCGCGCAAGACGGTGTCGGCCGACACTTCCGAGAGACCGAGATGACGCACATAGCCCTTATCGATCAGGTCCTTCACGGTACCGGCGACATCTTCGATCGGCACCTCCGGATCAAGCCGCGCCGGGCGGTAGATGTCGATATGGTCGGTGCCGAGCCGTTTCAGGCTGTAGGCTAGCCAGGTCTGGATCTGGGCCGGTCTGAGGGCGTAGCCGAGGAAGGCGCCCTCAATCGAGCGCATGGCGCCAAATTTGACGCTCAGGACCACGGCGTCGCGTTTGCCGCGCAGGGCCTCGCGCAGCAGGAGCTCGTTGTGGCCCATACCGTAGAAATCGCCGGTATCGAAGAGGGTGATGCCGGCTTCGAGTGCGGCATGAATGGTCGTGATGCTTTCGGCCTCATCGGCCGGTCCATAGAAGTCGCTCATGCCCATGCAGCCGAGGCCGATGCGGGAAACCGCAGGGCCGCTGCTACCTAACCGTATTTCCTGCATTCTCAGGTCCTTGCCGTCGCCGTCCTATTGGAGCGGTGTCCCGCCGTATGACGCAAGCATGCCTCAGGGGCAGTAACCCGGAGAATTTTACGGTCGCCAATTGGACTCGCCGTGCCCGATCCGCGAAACTTTCCTTCGCGATTCGTTCGGGTTGGACATGCAGATCGTCCGCATTATGGGCCTTGATCCGGGCCTCAGCCGCATGGGCTGGGGAATGATCGATTGCGCCGGGACCAAGCTGACGCATGTGTCTCATGGTGTGATCGTCACCAAACCCGCCGAAACTCTGGGTTTGAGGCTTTTGACGCTGCACACCGAAGTGGCCCGGATCATCGAGCAATTCCAGCCGCAGGCGATCGCCGTGGAGCAGGCTTTTGTAGCCAAGGATCCGTCGGCGGCGCTGAAACTGGGGCATGCCCGGGCGGTGGCGCTGTTGGCGGCCGCCCAAGCGGGCCTCGACATTGCCGAATACGCCCCCAATCACATCAAGAAGTCGGTGGTCGGGGTCGGGCATGCCGGCAAGGAGCAGGTGCAGGCCATGGTCAGACGCCTGCTGCCGGCGTGCGGTGTTGATCAGGCCGATGCGGCCGACGCGCTGGCCGCCGCTATCGCCCATGCTTCTCTTGCCGGAACCCGGGCGCGTATCCTGGCGGCATTGACCTGACGGAACGACGAGCATGATCGGCAAACTGACTGGTATCGTGGACACCGTGGCCGAGGATCACGTCATTCTTGATGTCGGCGGGGTCGGCTATCTGGTGCAATGCCCGTCGTCGACGCTTGGCAAGCTGGTTGGAGGCGAACGCGCGTCGCTGCTGATTGAAATGCGGGTGTCGGAGGATGCCATCCGCCTGTTCGGCTTCCTGACCGGCGAAGAACGCGAGTGGTTCAAGCTGCTTCAGAGCGTGCAGAGCGTCGGTGCCAAAGTGGCGCTCAACATCCTGTCGGTGCTGACGCCGAAGGCCATCGGCCGCGCCATCGCGCTGGGCGACAAGGCGATGATCGGCCAAGCGCAAGGCGTCGGCCCCAAGCTCGCCACCCGTATCGTCACCGAGCTCAAGGATAAGGCGCCAAGCGTCATCCTTCGCCAGGAGCCCGGCGACGTCGTCGCTGTCCCGGCCGCGCACGGTCCTGAGGCCGATGCCGTCATGGCCCTGACAAAGCTTGGCTATTCGCAAAGCGTGGCGGCCGAATCGGTGGCCCGGGCGGCCCAGCACCTCGGCGAAGGCGCCGCTCTGGATGCGTTGATCCGTGAGGCCTTGAGAGCTATGGGACGATAAATGGCCAAGCCGCCCCCCATTGCTGAGACCAAACGCTACGTCGCCCCCGAGCGGTCCGAAGACGACGCGCTCGAATCGTCGCTGCGGCCTAAGCGGCTCACCGAATTCACCGGCCAAGCCCAGGCGCGCGAAAACCTCGCCATCTTCATTGAAGCGGCCAAGGCGCGCGGCGAGGCGCTCGATCACGTGCTGTTTTCGGGACCGCCCGGCCTCGGCAAGACCACGCTCGCTCAGATCGTCGCACGCGAGCTGGGCGTGAATTTCCGTTCGACGTCCGGACCGGTTTTGGCCAAGGCCGGCGATCTCGCCGCCATTCTGACCAACCTCGAGCCGCGCGATGTTCTCTTCATCGATGAAATCCACCGGCTCAATCCAGCGGTTGAAGAAATCCTCTATCCCGCGATGGAGGACTACGAGCTTGATCTGGTGATCGGCGAGGGCCCCTCGGCGCGGTCAGTGAAGATCACACTGGCGCCCTTTACCCTGGTCGGCGCCACGACCCGTTCCGGCCTTATCACCACGCCGTTGCGCGACCGTTTCGGCATTCCGGTGCGGCTCAACTTCTATACCGCCGACGAACTGCTGGCGATTGTCGAGCGCGGTGCCCGTGTGCTGGGTTTCGAGCTCACGACCGATGGCGCTCGCGAGATCGCCGGCCGGGCGCGTGGCACGCCCCGTATTGCCGGCCGCTTGCTCAAGCGTGTGCGGGATTTCGCGGCCGTGGCCAAGCACGCCGTGGTGGACGCCAAAATTGCCGATGCGGCTCTGACCCGCCTGGAAGTCGACCGTCGCGGTCTGGATGCGTTCGACCGGCGCTATCTGAAACTGATCGCGGAGAGCTTCGGTGGTGGGCCGGTCGGCGCCGAGACAATCGCCGCAGCGCTTGGGGAAGCGCGTGATGCCATCGAAGAAACAATCGAGCCCTATCTGCTGCAGCAGGGCTTCGTGCAAAGAAGTCCCCGTGGCCGGATTCTGACCGCCAACGCGTTTACCCATCTGGGATTGCCGGCACCGGCCCGCGATCCGGCCCAGATCGGGCTGTTCACGGACGAGGAAGGCGATGCTTGAAGCGCGTGTCGAAGGCAAAACTTTCATCTGGCCGGTGCGGATTTATTACGAAGATACAGATCTTTCCGGCATCGTCTATCATGCGAATTACTTGCGCTATATGGAGCGGGCCCGCACGGAGTTCTTCCGTCATATCGACCTGAAAGCATCTTATCTTGAAGCAGAAGATCCTGCCGCATGGGCGCTGCGCAAGGCGGCGGTCGACTTCATCCGGCCTGCCAAGATGGACGACATCATCGAAGTGCGCACTAAGGTTGTGAAGCTGACGGGTGTTCGACTCGATGCCGATCAGTCAATTTGGCGTGGTCCGGAACAACTCACGCAAGGACTCGTTCAGGCTTGCATTATTTCTTTGTCAGGAAAGCCCAAACGCATTCCACCGGAAATTCATGACAAAATTCTGCCTTTCCTATCTGAAACAGTAGCTTAACATTGCCCGCTTAGGGATTGCCGCAAATTTGCTGAGCATTTTCCCGTCGCGCCCGGCATAATACCCGGGGGAGCCCAGAGGAACGCGTTCCATGAAAGTGTTGAGGGGTCTGCTGTCTGCATTTGTGGTGGTTCTGGCGATCGGTGTAACGGCGCCGGTTTCGGTTGCTGTGGCGCAAGAAACTCCGCGGGCCGCGCCCACCGGTGCTCCAGCCGAGAGCGCGCCGCTGGCAGCTCCCACGCAGAGCGTCGACGTGTCGACCACGTCCATCGCGCCGAACGCGCGCGGTGTTTCGATCATCGATATGTTCATGCGCGCCGATCCGCTGGTGAAAGGCGTGTTCATTGTTCTGCTGCTCGCCAGCATCTGGTCGTGGGTGATCGTCATCAATAAGGCGCTGGCGCTCTCGGCCCTGGAACGCAAAGCTGGACGTTTCGAAAAGGTTTTCTGGTCGGGCAAGTCGCTAGACGAATTGTTTCAGCAGTTTGCCGGCACCAACGATCATCCGCTGACGGCCGTCTTTGTGTCGGGCGTGCGCGAATGGCGCCGGGCGTTCGAACACGGCGCGCCCAGCCTTGCCGTCTTGGCGGGCACCAAGGACCGGGTCGAGAAGGCCATGAATGTCACGATCAGCCGGGAAACCGACGCGATCGAGAAGAGCCTCGGGTTCCTCGCCACGGTTGCTTCCACCTCGCCGTTCGTCGGTCTGTTCGGCACGGTCTGGGGCATCATGAATTCGTTCACCGCCATCGCCGGCATGCACAACACCTCGCTCGCGGTGGTGGCGCCGGGCATTGCCGAAGCGCTGTTCGCGACGGCGATGGGTCTTCTCGCCGCCATTCCGGCCGCGATTTTCTATAACCGGTACGTCAACGAAGTCGGTCGCTACGCCAACCGGCTCTACGCCTTCTCCGACGAACTGTCGGCGATCCTGTCGCGCCAACTCGACGAAAAGGCGCGCTGAGATGGGGGCGGCCATTCCATCGCCGGGAGGTGGTCGGCGCGGCGTCAAACGCCGGCCGCTGGCCGAGATCAACGTCACGCCGTTTGTCGACGTGATGCTGGTGCTCTTGATCATCTTCATGGTGACGGCACCGCTGCTCAATCCGGCCATTCCGGTAGACCTTCCTCATTCCAAGGCTCAGCCGGTCAGCGAAAACCGCGAACCCTTGTCGGTCACCATCAAGAAGGACGGCCGAATCTATCTCATGGACAAGCCGATCGCGGCCGAGGACTTGGTGGTGCGCCTCAAGGCCATCGCCGAGAACGGCGCCGAGGAGCGCATTTATGTGCGCGGCGACACTGCTGTGTCCTATGGCCGGGTGATCGAGGTCATGGGCATCCTCAATGCGGCGGGCTTCACCAAGGTGGGCTTGGTGACCGGACCGCCCAAACAGACACCCGATGAGACGAAATA
>JAHFQC010000145.1 GCA_023259375.1 Alphaproteobacteria bacterium | reverse complement strand
GCCGGCGGCGATGCGGCGGGCGAGACCATCGACGAACAATGGTCGCCGTCGATCAATATCGGCGCCGCGGTGCTGATTCCGGAAGCCTATGTGCCCGACCTCAATGTCCGCATGGCGCTGTACCGGCGGTTGGCGTCGATCGAATCCCGCCCCGATATGGATCGCTTCGCCGCCGAGATGATCGACCGCTTCGGTCCCTTGCCGGACGAGGTCAATCACCTGTTCGAGATCGTCACGATCAAGGCCTTGTGCCGCAAGGCCGGGGTCGAGAAGATCGATGCGGGCCCGAAGGGCGGCATGTTCTCGTTCCGCAACAACATCTTTGCCAATCCCCTCGGCCTGGTGCAGCTGATCAGCGATCACGCCGGCACGGTCAAAGTGCGTCCCGACCAGAAAATGGTGGTGCAGCGCAATTGGGATGACGCCGATACGCGCCTTCGCGGCGTCCGCGGCGTTCTGACGGCACTCGTCAATCTGGTCGAGGAAGGGGAGAAACCAAAGCGTGCCAGATCCAAATAAACTCTATCCGCGGGCCGAACATACCGAGACAATCTATCTCAAGAACGTCATCACCCAGCCGAACACCACGGTGGGCGACTATACGATCTACAACGACAGCCGTGCCGACCCGCGCGATTTCGAGAAGAATAACGTCTTCTATCACATCCCCTTCATCGGCGACCGGTTGGTGATCGGCAAGTACTGCTCGATCGCCTGCGGCGCCAAGTTCCTGATGAATGTCGGCAATCACACCCTGAAGTCGCTGTCGACCTATCCCTTTGCGGTCTTTCCCGACGAGTGGGACGCGAGCCTGCCGTGGAATTCCTCGTGGGACATGCATGGCGACATCGTGATCGGCAACGACGTGTGGATCGGCTTCGAAGCTGTGGTGCTGTCGGGCGTGACCATCGGCGACGGCGCCATTATCGGCACCCGCGCCCTCGTCACCAAGGACGTGCCGCCCTACACCATCGTCGGCGGCATGCCGGCCAAGCCGATCCGCAAACGCTTCGATGACACCACGATTGCCGCGCTAGAAAAATTGCAGTGGTGGGACTGGCCCGCGGAAAAAGTCGCGGCCAACGTCAAGGCGATCCAGAGCGGCGACCTTGCGGCGCTGGCCTGACGCGGCCTGTTTGCCAGCGAACACCTGCTCAACACGGCGGCGCGGCGAATACGGTAACGGCTTGCCGTATCCGAAACGGATGACGAGATCGGGACGGACGCTCTCGCCGATCAGCGCTGCCAGTTGCGGGCGCAGCGCGGCGACTTCCACCGGCTGATTGACATAGGCGCAGGCAACGCCGTGGCGCGTCGCTTCGAGCAGAAAGCGCTGCATGGCGCGGCCAACCTTGATCCACGATGGCTTGTCGGCGCGGTCGCCGAGGAAAATCGCGAGGCCCGCCGAGGTATCGATCTGGCGGGCGTATTTGGCGTTCTCGGATTTCGACTTGAACACCAGATCGAAGGCGGGACGGCCGAGGAAATCAGGCAGCGAGGGATTGCCGCTCGCCGCCGAATAAAGCCCGTCGCCATGGTCCATCGCGCTGGCGGGCGAAAAGCGCAGCCACGACTTCAATTCGGCGATGAAAGCCGGATCGGCCATCTGGCGGTCGTTGCCCACCACCACGAGATCGCGGATGTCGTTCATCCGCCGCCTTGCAGTAACCAGCACCAGCCGCACACCTTCGGCGCGTCCAGCGGCTTCGAGCGCGGCCAGCGTTGCCGGATCGGCGGGGCGGCCGTCATAGTTGGAGCGCGTCGACTGGCGGTGCACGATGGCGTCAGCAAGCGGCGATGCGGCGGGACGGCCGTTGGCGAAGACGTAGTGCAGCGCACCAGCGTCATCAGCCGTAATCTCGCCCGGCAAGCCCATCGCGGCACCGGCAATCGCCGCGTTCTCCGCCGCAGCGCCGAGTGACACGAACAGGTGATGATCGTCGGGATCGACCACCGGGGTGCGGCGGGAGAAGTCCGGCGCGATCATCAGCGAGCGGTCGCGGACGGCAAACCGCCACGGCTGGGTGTTGTGGCCGTTGGGCGCCAGCGACGCCATGCGCACCAGTTCGTCGATGCCGCCGGACGGATCGAGCGGGCGACGCAGGGTGCGGATGTAAGTGGCGTAGTCGGCCGAGGCGCGCTGGGCGCAATAGACGCCGACCCCGGCGGCCCCCGCGATGACGGCAGCGGTTCCGACCAGGAAATGGCGGCGTTTCATGGAGCACCCCTCTCCCGCCTATCTACTGCGGACGCACGGCAGAATTGCGACGTTAGGAATTCGGTAACGATCTTAGACCGCATGGCGACAGCGTGCGCCGGAGCAATTTCAGCCATCCTTAACCAGCACGGCCGATGATCGGGCGCATTTTCTAGGGCCGGCTGACATGGATTCTCGCACGCTTCTGTTGCCTTGCGCCGGAAAGTCGTCGCGCTATCCCGGCGTGCGTCCGAAATGGATGCTGACCATGCCCGACGGCCGGCTGGCGCTGAAACGCGCCGCTGCGAGCGTTCCCGACGACGGCGTCGACCGCATCGTCATCGCGGTGCGCGCTGATCATGAGGAAAAATACGGCTGCCGCGCCTTGCTGGCGCGCGCTTTCGGCTCCGCTGCCGAAGTGCTGGTGCTGCCGCACGACACCCGCGGCCCCGCCGACACGGTGCAGGAGATGATCCGCCGCGCCGGCGTCACCGGCCCCTTCGCGGTCAAGGATGCCGACAGCTTCTTCGATCCCGCGGCGCTGCCGCCCGGCAGTTTCGTCACCCTGTGCGACGTCCGCAAGGTGCCGCAGATGTCGAACGTCGGCGCCAAGAGCTTTGCCGTGCTCAACGAGCAGGGCCTGGTGGTCCAGATGGTGGAGAAGTCGCTGGTCTCCAACTACGTTTCCATCGGTCTTTACGGCGTGTCGGACGCGACGCTCTATCTCGACACCTATGCCGGCGTGGCCCGCGACTGTGCCTCGGGCGAAGTGTTCGTCTCGCATGTGCTGAACCGGCTGGCGCGCGAAGGCGAACCGGTGCGGGCGCTGCATGTCGACGACTTCATCGATGTCGGCACCCTAGAAGACTGGCGCCGCTTCGTGCGCGCCCACGGCACGCTGGTCTGCGATCTCGACGGCGTCGTGTTCGAAAACCACAGCCGCTATTTTCCGCCCTATTGGGACGAGGAAGACGTGCCGGTCGCCGCCAACGTCGCCGAACTGAAGCGCTGGCAGAAGCGCGGTGCCCAACTCATTTTCATGACCGCACGGCCGGAAGCCTTGCGGGCGCGGGTCGAAGCCACGCTCGCCGAACTCGGTCTCAAGCCGCATGCGCTGATCATGGATTGCCTGCACGGACGCCGGTTCCTGATCAACGATCATGCCGGCACCAATCCCCATCCGGCTGCGGTGGCCGTCAATCTGAAACGCAACGCGCCGGTCCTTCCCGACCTCTTGGCAGAGTGGCTGTGAGCGTCAAAGCGCAAATCCTGAGCCATACGGCGCCACCGCGCCCGAGCACCGGGGCGCGCGAAGACACTTATCGCCTCAGCGGCCATTCCGGCGCGCATCTGTTGCTGATCCGCCGCGACGGCCGCCATGTCGTGCGCAAGAGCGCCGGCTCGCCGGCCAAAAACGAACGGCTGCTGGCGCAGGCCGAGCTGCAACGGCAATTCCTGTTCTCCGGCGTACCAGTGCCGCAGGTATTCGAAAGCGGCGTCGATGAAACCGGACACGCCTATTTCGAAATGGACTACATTCCCGGCCAGACCTTGGCCGCGGTGATCGCCGAAGCGCGGCCGTTCGATCTCGAGCCGGTGGAAAAAGCACTGGCGCGGCTGTTCGGATTCTTGCGTCTGACCGTGTCCGGCACGATTGCGCCCGACGCCTTCACCGCCAAACTGGCGCAGATTGCCGCCTGCAACAGCGAAATCTGCCGCAGTTTTCATGCCGAAATCGCTGAGGCCGCCGCGCGCCTCACCGCGGCCGACTGGAGCGGCATTCCCCAATCGGTGGGACACGGCGATCTCACGCTCGAAAACATTCTGGTGTCGCCGGAGCGCGGCGTCATGTTCATCGATTGCGATTCCTGCTTCGCCTCGTCGTGCTGGCTCGACGCCGGCAAGCTGTTCCAGGATCTCGCCGGCCATTGGTGCCTGCGCGCGCTGTACCGCCAGCCCGGCGCGGCGCTGGTCAACGCGGTGCAGCAGCTCGACGTCTTGAAAGCGCCGCTGCGCCGCCTGGCGTCAGAGATGGATGCCGCGCTGCCGTCGCGGCTGTCCCAGTTCGCCGCCTTCCACCTGATGCGGACGCTGCCTTACACCCATGACGCCGCGACGGCGCGTTTCGTCCTTGATCGCCTGGCGCGCGTGCTCGCGCCGTGACCTCCGCTGGCGACGGACGACGATGGGCCCGTTCTCCGGCGAACAGGCGCCGGGTCAGAACAGCGGCTTGCCGTCGGCCTTATCGAGCTTGACCTCCATGATCTTGGCCAGTGTCGGCGCGATGTCGCGCATGTCGATCTCGCCGAGCTTCTTCGCCGTGATGCCGGGACCGGCGATCATGAAGGTGGCGCGCATTTCCTTGTGATCGGGGAAATAGCCGTGGGTGCCTTTGAGGTCGTAGGTCTTGGAGATGGTGAAGTCGCCCTCACCGCTGTAGCCGATCTTGAAATCGACCCAGAACGTCGCCTTGGGCGAACCGCCGCGCTCGGCAATCGCCTTGGCATCGATGACGCGCGCCACGCCCGACTTGGGATCGGCGGCAAGCTTGGCCAGCAGCGCTTCGACCTTGGCTTTCACCGCCGCATCATTGGGGTCCTTGAGCACGATGGCAGCCGAGCCGCCGGCATTCCAGGCATAAGCCTGCCAGTCCTTGACGGCGCCGTTCTCGATGGTGATCAGCCCGGCATCGGCGAAGGCGCGATCGAGATAAACGCCGTCATGCACCGCGGCAAAACCGTGATCGGAGACGATGGCGATGGTGACGTCGGGATGAACCGCTTTGGCGGCGGCGATCAGTTTGCCGACATCAGCATCGAGAGCTTCCAGCGCCTTCTTCGATTCTGCCGTGTCCGGCCCGTAAGTGTGCTGATAGTGATCGAGGCTGACGAGATGCACGGTCATGAACTCAGGCTTGAGGTCGGCCATGATCTGGATGGCGTAGACGGTGCGGCCGACATCGTTCGCCGGCTCCTCGCCGAACAAGGCGCCGAGCGGCAGCTTGGTTTGTTTTTCCAGTGTGCCGATCAGGCCGGGCGTCGACACCGCGCGCACCACTTTCAAATCTTCGGCGTTCTGGGCGCGCCAGTATTCCGGCACGTTCTCGTCGATCGACAAGGCGCCCACCGACACCGGCCAGCCGACCGAACCGACCTTGCCGCCGGTCGCATGCACCGCGTCCCACAGTGTCGGCACCTTGATGTCTTCGGCGTACCAGTACCAGCCTTGCAAATTCTTGCCGGTCGGATCGAGCACT
>JAHFQC010000107.1 GCA_023259375.1 Alphaproteobacteria bacterium | reverse complement strand
CCGTGGTGATGACCAACTTTCGCCACAGCGCATCAAAGAAAGTTCATGGAACGAAGCGGCCGGGCGGCGCGTAATAGCAGCGTCCGCTCCGATGAGGGGCGGCAATAGGACGGTGAGCCCCCTCCAGCCGTCCTATAAACGCCCTGCTCCGGCCGGCCCAGCCCCCCAGACCCCAACGGCCGGAGCGGGCCCTACCTTTCCCAAAAAACATCACCGTCTCGCGGCTTGCACCGCCTCCCCCGCTATCCGGGCAGCGTGCATCGTCGACGTCGCGACTCCGCGAGGGAGGAAAGATCGATTGTTCGCGTCTTTAACAGCGTTGCGCATGCGGTTTTGGCGCGTATATGGCAACCCATTGAATGCACACGCGTGTCTGCCAACGGCGCCACGGGCACGGAAATTGCTGCATTTTCTCCGGGTGCTGGGTCCACCAACCCACGGAGCCGCCGACATGAAATTCTTATATGCAATACTGACGATATCGGTCCTGGCGATCCCCGCGGCCGCGAGCCCGGTGTGGTATTCGGCGTCCTTGAGCGGCGCGGCGGAGAACCCGCCGTCAGGCTCGACCGGAACCGGCACCGCCATGGTCGGCTACGACGCCGCCACCCATATGCTCGAGGTCAAGGTGTCCTTCTCGGGCCTCACCAGCGGAACCACCGCCTCGCACATCCACTGCTGCACCGCCGCGCCGATGAGCGGCAATGCCGGCGTGGCGACCCAGGTGCCGACCTTCACCGGCTTCCCGCTCGGCGTCACAATGGGCACCTATGACCATATGTTTGATCTCACCGACGCGGCGAGCTTCAATGCCTCATTCGTGACGGCTCAGGGGAGCGTTGCGGCGGCGGAAATGGCTCTGGCGACCGGGCTGGCGAGCGGAACCGCCTACCTCAACCTCCACACCACCGACCATCCGGCCGGCGAGATCCGCGGCTTCCTGGCGCCCGCCTCCGTCCCCGAACCGGCCACCCTCGCCCTGATCGGCGCCGGACTGTTCGGCGTGTGGCGGCTGCGGCGGAAGACGGCTTAACGATTGATTGGGGCGCTACATCCCCGCTTCGTCATGGCCGGGCGCTGCAGGCGAAAGCGGGACCCGGCCATCGGCCGCGTAAATAAGGAAGTCTGAATGGCCGGGTCGAACGCCCGGCCATGACGAGGGTACGAGTTTAGCGCTTCTTCGACTTCTTCTTGGCGGGGGCGACGGCGCCGGCGAGGCCCGCATCGGCCGCCAGTTCGACCAGCTCCACCATCCGCGCGAACAACGCCTGCTCCAGCTTGGTCAGGGTCGAGGTCTTCTTGGCGCGGGCCTTCGCCGTCTTCTTGACGGCTTTTTTGGCCACTTTCTTCGCGACCGGCTTGCTCGCCTTCTTGGCGGGCTTCGCCGCTTTCTTGGCGGGAGCCTTCTTGGCCGTCTTCTTCACGGCTTTCTTGGCAGGCTTCTTGGCCGTCGCGGCCTTTTTGCTTGCCCCAACCTTCTTGGTCGCCATAGTCGAATCCCCAGAGCTTCCGGCGCACAAGACCAGAAACGGCGCCAATGCGCAAAGCGCACCGCCGTCTCGAACACGCCGAGCGGACCGTCTCGCGGACGGCCGGATGTCTGATTTTGGGATAAATCGCCGAATTGTTCAGGACGAACAGGGCGGAGCGGTTGTTCTGGAATCCGCAAATCCAACGGCCGTCCGAGGGACGGGCCGGAAAGTTGAAGCGCCAACGGGAATGGTGTCTCGGCCGAAGCCGTCACAACATTCCCGCTGGCGCAACGACTTTAGGCGGCCTTCTTGGCGCGCTTCTTGGCGACCTTCTTCTTCGCCACTTTCTTGGCAGCCGGCTTCTTGGCGGCAACCTTCTTCACGGCCTTCTTGGCGGCCTTCTTGGCGCCGACCTTCTTCACGGCCTTCTTCGCAGTCTTCTTCGCTTTCTTAATTGCCATTTTCGAATCACCTAAAATTGCCACGACACAAAATCATAGACGAAACAATTTCGCAAAGTGTTGGAACAAATGACAACGGCGTAAGAGTGTTGTAGTTTTCTCCAACAGAGGGGCTTTGAGACCGCTTGCGGTCGCGATGTTCTTCATACGTTCACGCAAAGAGCGGTCATCGAGCCTCTCTGATCGGAGTTGAAGCCATGAATGCGCAGACCCGGACAATTATTTTGGGCGTTGCCGACCGCCGAGAGGCGGCGCGGCGCGCGGCACAAGCGCTCAAGGGTCGCACGCCGGGCGCCTTCATCAACTTCGCCACGCCCGAACTTCTGTTCAAGCTGCTCTCCACCAAGCGGCGGGAGATCCTGCGCGCGCTGATCGGCGCCGGTCCGGTTTCGATACGCGAGATCTCGCGCCGGATGGAGCGCGATATCAAAGCCATCCATGGCGACGTGACCATGCTGCTGACCGCCGGCGTGCTGAAGAAGACCGAAGACGGTCAGGTGGAGCTGCCGTTCGACGCGATCAAGGTGGAGGTGGTGCTGAAGGCGGGGTGAAGAACGCAGTCGCCACGATCGCGAGCGCGCGTAGCCCCCGTTCGTCATGGCCGGT
Source organism: Alphaproteobacteria bacterium (assembly GCA_023259375.1). Lineage (GTDB taxonomy): Bacteria > Pseudomonadota > Alphaproteobacteria > Micropepsales > Micropepsaceae > Rhizomicrobium. The sequence goes on along the minus strand of JAHFQC010000107.1, from coordinate 12,941 downwards.
CTTTGAACCGGCCATCCAGTGGAGAAATCTGGAGAACGACGGCGGTGTGCCGATCCGTAAAGGCCTGGATGGCCGGGTCCCGGCTACGCCGAGGCAAGCGAACGCCCGGCCATGACGAAATAAGGCTGCTATTTCGCCTCTGCCGCCGCCAATTCCGCTTCGCGCTCGCTGGCGTGCTTCTTCAGGCTTTCGCTCTTGAGCTGACCGCAGGCGGCCATGATGTCCCGGCCGCGGGGGGTGCGGACCGGTGAGGCGTAGCCGGCGCGGTTGAGGACCTCGGCGAATTTCTCGATCTGCTCCCACTCGGAGCACTCATACGGGCTGCCGGGCCAGGGATTGAACGGCAACAGGTTCACCTTGGCCGGAATGCCGGAGAGCAGCTTCACCAGTTGGCGGGCATCGGCGAGGCTGTCGTTGACGCCCTTCAGCATCACATACTCGAAGGTGATGCGGCGCGCGTTCGAGACGCCCGGATAGGTCCGGCAGGCTTCGAGCAGCTCGGCGATCGGATACTTTTTGTTCAGCGGCACCAGCACGTCGCGGACCTCGTCGCGCACGGCATGGAGCGAAATCGCCAGCGACGAGCCGATCTCGTTGCCCGCCCGCGCGATCATCGGCACCACGCCGGAGGTCGACAGCGTGACCCGGCGCTTGGAGAACGCCAGCGCGTCGCCGTCCGCCACAATCGAAAGCGCCTGCTTGACGTTGTCGAAATTATAGAGCGGCTCGCCCATGCCCATCATCACCACATTGGTGATGCGGCGGTTCTCGCCGGTCGAGGGCCAGTCGCCGAGGGCGTCGCGCGCCGCCATCACCTGCCCCACGATCTCGCCGGGGGTGAGATTGCGCACCAGCTTCTGGGTGCCGGTATGGCAGAAGCGGCAATTGAGGGTGCAGCCGACCTGGCTCGAGACGCACAAGGTCCCGCGGCCGGGTTCGGGGATGAAAACGGTCTCGAACTCCTGCCCGCCCGAGCGCAGCAGCCATTTGCGGGTGCCGTCCGAGGAAATCTGTTCCGTCACCACCTCGGGGCGGTCGATGACGAACGCAGCCTCCATGACGGCGCGAAAATCCTTGGCCAGATTGCTCATGGCAGCGAAATCGCGGCAGCCGTGGACGTAAATCCAGTTCCACAACTGGCGCACGCGCATGGCGACGGCCTTCTCCGGCACGCCGGCCGCAAGAAGCACGGATTTCAGCTCGGCAGGCGTCAGGCCGAGAAGGAGTTGGGTGGTCATGGGGCGGTACTTAGGGATTCCGCCCGCTCAAATCAAATCTGATCGTCATGGCTGGGCTTGACCCAGCCATCCAGGCGGTGCCGAAGCCGCAAAAACCCAGGCGATGTGCCAGATGGAACCATGGATGGCCGGGTCGAACGCCCGGCCATGACGAATGGGGAAGTTACTTCCCGCACTCGCGGCGGGCGCGTTCGATGGCGCCGGCGATGCCGCTCAACGAATAGGTGTCGGTGGTCGCAGTCGCCTTGGCCTTCTTGCCGGCGCCTGCTTTGGCGACGCCGGTCACGGTGAGGGTCGAACCGGAACGCATCGCTTTGACCAGCGAGGCCTCGTCCTCGACGTTCTTGACCCAGGCCGAACCGGCCTTGCCGTCATTGCGGGTGAAGAATTCGGTCTTGAGATTGCCGACCTGGGCGAACACCGGCTCGCCCTCCTTGTAGGTATAGCCCGGCACGACCTGCAGCTCGTCCTTCACGTTGCGGCCCGGCCACACCGAGATGATGACATACGCCGCTTCGCGGGCGAGCTTCTTGGGCATCGTCGAGGTCGGCTTGGACAGCGCGTAACAGACCTTGCCGCTCGCGCTCGTGGCGGTGAAAGCGGTCCAGGACTTGAAAGTGCCGAGTTCGGTCGGATCGGCCGCAACGGCCGGAGCAGCCAAAAGCATCGCCAGACAGAGCGCAGCACGAACAGACGGCATGGATTTCCCTCAACGAATAAGCGGCGCGGAGAATAGTTGCCTCGTTCCCGCAGGTAAATGATGTATTACGGTCTTATTCGCGCAGGCCGTAGCCGACCGAGAACAGCCGCCACACCCAAACCGACAAAATCGCCAGCATTGCCAACGACAAAACCGCTCCCAGCGGCTCCGGCGCCTCGTTGAAGCCGATCATCGAGTGGCGCAGACCATTAACAAAATAAAAGAAGGGATTCCCCCAGGCGAGCCAGCGCAGGTACGGCGGCAGCATCTCGACGGTGTTGAACACCCCGCCGACGAAGCTGAGCGGCGTGATGAAGAAGATATTCAGCGCGGAAAGCTGCTCGAAGCTCTTGGCCCACAACCCGATGACGATGCCGAGCAGACCGAAAATGCCCGATACGATCACCACCCAGAACATGAACTCGACGACCGAGACCACCTGCACGCCGCCGAACACCGCTGCGATGACGAGAATGCCGATCGCGGTCGCCGCGGTGCGGAAAATCACTGCCGCCAGGGTGCCGACGATCATCTCGACATAGGAGAGCGGCGCCACCAGCGCCTCTTCGACGAATTTCATGAAGCGCTGGAAGTAGACCTGCGACGTCGCCTGCAGGAAGGCCGCGTTGATGATGTTCATCATCAGGATGCCCGGCAGCACGAACTGCAGGTATTTGTGGCCGGCGATGGTGGAGATGCGCGGCCCCACCACGTAGCCGAAGATGAAGATGAACATCAGCGCCGACAGCCACGGCGCGACGAACGCCTGGATCGGCACCCGCATCAGGCGCTGCATTTCGCGGCGGATGATGGTCCAAAGCCCGATCCAGTTGACGTGTCCGATCACGTTTTCCATCAGGCGGCTCCCGCTGCGATGTGGTCGGGCGTGGCGCCGGTGGCCGCCAGATACGCCCCTTCGATGCCGTCGCCGGCGAGGAATTCCTCTTTCGGCCCCTGCCGCACGATCTTGCCCTTGGCGACGATGGCGATATTGCGGCAGAGCCGCTCGACCTCTTCGAGATAGTGGGTGGTGAGCAGAATGGTGGTGCCGTCGCGATTGAGTTCGCCGAGATAGCGCCACAGATCGAGCCGCAGCTCGACATCGACGCCCGCGGTCGGTTCATCGAGGATGAGCAGCCTCGGCTTGTGGATCAGCGCCCGCGCCAGGATCACGCGCCGCTTCAAACCGCCGGACAGGGCGCGAAACGGCTTCTTGATGTGATCGGTGAGATCGAAGCGCTCCATCAGCTCGTCGATGCGCTTCTTGCGCTCGGCCGCCGGGATGCCGAAATAGCCGCCGACCCAATCGACGATCTGTATCGGCGTGGCGAAGACATCGACGTTGAATTCCTGCGGGCTGAGACCGACCAGCGAGCGCGCCTTGCGGTACTCTTTCACCGCGTCGACGCCGAACACCTTGATGGTGCCGCTCGTCACCGTGGCGATGCCGGTGATGCAATGAATGGTGGTCGATTTGCCGGCGCCGTTGGGACCGAGAAAGCCGAAGAAATCGCCCTCTTCGACGGCGAGCGACAGGCCGTCCACGGCAACAGTGCCGCCGCGGTAGACCTTGCGGAGATCGGAGACGGAAAGTGCGAGGGTCATGAGCGGCTCCCTAACATACACGGCTGGTACCTGGGAACCCGCCCCCGGCCTTTGGAAGGCAAGGATTGTTAACCCCACGCGATGTAGGGTCGGACGCGAAAAATACAACGAAAATTTTGCGGTATGGTTCGGGGCAGTTCCAAATCACTGAAAGGCTTTGCCGTTGCGGTCGGATTGACCGTGGCGGCGATCACGCTTTGGGGATTTTCCCACCGCCTCTATGCCTCCCTGCTTCCCGGCCTCGGAACAGCGTTCGCGCTGACGCCGGCGCAATCGGACATGGCGCGTTCGGCGATCGCCCTCGGCTATTTTCTGATGTGCCTGCCGGCCGCCTTCATCAGCCGCAATCTCGGCTACAAGATCGGCATGCTGTTCGGCCTGGGGACGTTCGCGGTCGGCATGTTCCTGGTCTATCCGGCCGTCGAGCGCCATTCCTTGGCGTTTTTCCTGATCTCCGCCACGGTTATCGGATCGGGTCTTGCCATCCTTGAGGTGACCGCACTTCCGCTCGTCGTTTTCCTCGGGCGGAGGGAAACCGCCTGCCAGCGGATGAGCTTGGCCGAGGCCGTGTCGCCGTTGGGCGCAGTGGTCGCCCTTTATATGGGGCCGAAAATTCTCGCCAGCACAGCCGCCACGCCGCACGATCTGGTGCTGTTGCTCTCGACCGTCGGTGTCGCCGCCATTGTCCTCGCCTTTGTCACTGAGATGGTGCCGTTCCCATCTGTTGCGACCGCCCGCACCGTTCCCGGCGAGAGTACGCTGGCGAGCTTCCGCCCGCCGCTGCGCATCAAGCGCTTCCGTTATGCCGGGGCGGCAGGGTTCCTCTGCCTGTTCGCGCAAATCGTCATCGCCAGTTCGGCTCCCCAGTTCAGCCGCAGCGCCATGCCGTCGCTCGGCCCGGACGGCGCACAGATGGTGCTGATGGGATGCTATTCGGCGCTCGGCATCGGCCGCCTCGTCGGACCGCTGGTGATGCGGTGGATCGCGCCGCTGCGTCTGACGATCCTGTTCGCCGCGGCCGCCGCGATCTGTTCTGTCGTAAGTGTCGTCGCCAGCGGTCCTGCCGTGATCGCCGCGGTTCTCGGCACCTGCTTCTTCATGGCGATCGTGTTGCCCACCATCTTCGCCGATGCGATCCTGGATCTCGGCGAGATGGCGAAGTCGGCAACCGCCGTCATGATGTTCGTGGCGTTCACGGGCACCGGTGCCTTCGCGCTGCTGACGGTCGTCTGGACGCCTGCGATCCTGCCGTGGATCATGCTGCTGCCTGCGCTTTGTTTTGTCGCCGTCGCGGCGATCGCATTCGCGCTGAAGCAGAACGAACCCGCGGTACGTGCAGCGCTGGATTGACAGCGCTTTTGTTTACGGCCGTACCTCTGATGTTACCGCTATCTACTCAGTTTTACACTGGTTTGCTCTAAGTCTCCCTTAACTGGGTAGCACTATCCTGCGCCGGTAAATCCCGGTTTTGGGCCTGCTATGACCGGCGAACGCCGCGCCAGTGACCGAACCTACCATTTTGCGATCGCGCTCACGTTGTGCCTGTTCGCAATCTGGGGCATGGCGCATCGGCTCTACGACACCCTGCTTCCCGATTTTGCGACAGCGCTTTCGCTCAATGCTTATCAGACCAGCCTGGCCGGCTGGGCCTTGAGCTTCGGCTATTACCTGATGGCCCTGCCCGCGGCCCTGATCAGCCGCAACTTCGGCTACAAATCCGGCGTCGTGTTCGGGCTCGGTACGTTTGCGGTCGGCATGTTCCTGTTCTATCCGGCGGCCGAGCAACAGGCCTTCGCGTGGCTCTTGTTGGCGGCGGTGGTGATCGGCTCGGGCCTCGCCATTCTCGAAGTCTCCGCCGATCCGCTGGTGGTTCGCTTCGGGTCGAAAGAAACCGCGGTGCGCCGCCTCAACATCGCGCAGGCGCTCAATCCGATTGGCGTGATCGGCGGCTTTTTCCTCGGCCAGCATCTTTTGAAAACCAGTGCCGCACCTATCACGACCGATCTTGCCCATACGCTGGTGACGCCCCTCTTCTTCATCGGCGCCGTCGTGCTGCTGGTCGCCTTTCTGGCCGACAACACCAAATTCCCGCCGGTGGCCATCGAACGCGTTGGCCGGAACGACTCCACGCTCAAGAGCTTCAGGCCGCTGTTCCGCAACCGGCTGTTCATGCTTGGCACCGGCGCCCAGTTCCTCTGCGCGGTGGCGCAAGTGGTGATGTGGGGCTTCACGGCGCGCTACGTGGCGATCGAAACCGACCTACCCGACGCCGCCGTGAAGGACGTGCTGTTGTGGTGCTTCTTCGCCTTCACCTTCGGCCGCATCGCCGGGACAGGACTGATGTACCTGTTCAATTCTTCGATCCTGCTGGCGATCTTCTCCGCCGGCGGCGCGCTGGCGACCATCCTGGCGGCGACGCAAGACGGCGTCACCGGCGTTCAGTGCCTGATCGCGGCGAGCTTCTTCTGGTCGATCCTGTTCCCGACCATCTTCGCCAGCTCGATCCGCGATCTCGACGGCAATACCAAGACCGGCGCCGCCATGCTGATGTTCGCCGCCGGCAGCGGCGCCGCGGTCCTCGCCCTACTCAACGTGATCGTCACGCCGGCCACGACGCGCTTGGTGATGCTGGTGCCCGCGGTGTGCTTCGCGGCGATAACCGTCTTCGCGCTCTATTACCGCCGCGTCGCACCAAAACTGTGACCGTCAAGCCGCCTGCGGCTGCCCGGTGAAGTCGGCCAATTGCGCCGCCAGGGCGCGCTGGAACGCGGGCCGCGCCTCGCAGCGTTTGAGATACGGTCCCAGCACCGGATCGCCGGTGACGAGATCGCAAAAACTGAGCGAGCGCAGCGTACACGCCATCATGAGGTCGCCGACAGTGAAGCGGTCTTCGAGCCACTCGTGGCCCGCAAGGTGTTGCGCCAAATTGGCGAGCCGTTTTTTGACATAGCCCTCGGCGTCGGGACGCGCTTCCTTCGCCCACGGCTTATCGGCGTTGAACACCGCGGCCATCATCAGGCACAGAATGGACGGATCGAGCGAATTGAGCGCCGCCATGACCCAGGTCATCGCCCGCGCCCGCGCCTGCGGCTCCTTCGGCAACAGCGCTTCGCTCTTCTCGCCGATGTGGAGAACAATGGCGCCGGACTCGAACATCTTGACCTCACCGTCGTCATAGGCGGGGACCTGACAGAACGGCTGCCACGCACGGTAGCCGTCGGACAGCTTCTCCTGGTGGTTGATCAGCTTGGTCCGGTACGGCAGGCCGGCCTCCTCCAGCGCCCAGCGCACGCGCAGATCACGCACATGGCCTTTGGCCATATCGGGAACCCAGTCGAACGCACTGATGGTGATCATGGCATCTCCTCTCTTCGGGGCCGCCAGCCTAAGCGGAGATTTAAGTTGATATCAACCCTTCATGCTGAAAAGAGGCGAATGTTTTACATCAATTTTGCTCTCAGCGGTGATCGCGGACCAGCGGGGCACCCCATTGGTGCGGCGGCGGCAGTTCGGTCGGTCCGCCCGGCATGCCCGGCCGCGGCGGATAGTTACCCAGGCTGATCAGGCGGTCATAGAGGATGATCGCCCCCGCCATGCCGACATTGATCGAGAACTTCATCGGGATCTTCACCACGAAGTCGGCCCGATTCAGCATGTCGGCCGACATCGACAGCCGCTCGGCCCCGAACACATAGGCGGCCCGCAACGGGTGGCGGAAGCGCGGCAGCTCGACCGCGTCCTCGGTGATCTCGACCGCCACCAGGGCGCAGCCGATGGGCAGCCGGAACTCGCCGATATTGTTGAACCGGTAATACGGCATCGACTGCTGCGACCGGGACGTGTCGGATTGGGCGTCCGCCAACTTATGGTGGGAATTCACCGTAAAGAAGAAACTGGCATCGAACGCATTGGCGATGCGGCTCAGGTTGCCGAGGTTCATCGCCTTCGACAGACCGTCCACTCCGACGCCGAAATAGCCGCGCATGGTTTCCCCGTGTTGGCGCTCACGGCCTCTGCTTAGTTCGCCCTGGGTCAGCACGCAATCGCATAGCTCCCCCGAGCCCGAGCCGGGTTGATTCAGCGGGGGGCCGGTCCGAGTGTGCCCCGTCATTCCGGATCATTTTCCATGCTCAATCCTGTTCTTGTTGAAGTCACCCGCGGCGACCTTGTGGAAAGCATTCATCGCGGATCGGTTGCTGTAGTGGACGCGACAGGGGCGGTACGTTCCAGTCTCGGCGACATCGAGACCCCGATCTACACCCGCTCGGCGTTGAAGCCGTTCCAGGCCCTGCCTCTGGTCGAGAGCGGCGCCGCGGAAGCGTTCGGCGTGAGCGACGAAGAAGTGGCGCTCGCCTGCGCCTCGCACTCCGGCGAACCGATGCACACGACTCGCGTCGCGGCGTGGCTGAGTCGGATCGGCTGCAGCGAAGCGGATCTGATCTGCGGGCCGCAGACTCCGAGTCATGAGCCGACTTCACAAGCTATGCTAACGACTCGTGAGAAGCCCTCGAGACTCCACAACAATTGCTCCGGCAAGCATGCCGGCTTCCTGACTGTCGCCAAGCATTTGGGGGGGCCCACGGCTGATTATGTCAACATCTCTCATCCGGTGCAGAAGGCGATTCTGGAATCGGTGAGTCGGCTGTCGGACTATCGCGATCCGGCGTGGGGCATCGACGGCTGTGCCGCGCCCAACTTCGCTTTGCCCCTCACCGCCTTCGCGCGCGCCCTCGCCCGCCTCGCGACCGGACAGACGCCGGGCGCCGCGCGCATCGTCAAAGCCATGACCACCTACCCCGAACTGGTCGCCGGGACCGGCCGTCATTGCACCGCGCTGATGCGCGCCGCCCACGGCAAGGCGGCAGTGAAGCTTGGAGCGGAAGGGGTCTATGCCGCGATGCTGCCGGAGCTCGGTCTCGGCGTCGCGCTCAAGATCGACGATGGCGCCATGCGCGCGGCCGAGATCGTCATCGCGTTCGTTCTCGAAAAGCTGAAGGTGATCGGCGCGGGCTATGCCACCGCCCCGGTGATCAACACCCGCGGCGGCGCCGTCGGCGAACGCCGCCCGGCGGACGGGTTGAAGGGGCTTCGGGTTTAGTCCGCCCCCTCCCCCAACTCGTCATGGCCGGGTCCCTATTTCGCCTGCGGCGAGCTGGGCCCGGCCATGACGGAATGGTTCAGTAAGCCGCTAGCGGCTGCTTGTTCTCGCGCGCCAGTTTGTCGGCGGCTTCCATGTCCTTGGTGTAGGCCTGGACCTTGGTCACCCAGCAGGTGTCGTTGTGCGGCGTGACCCCGCCGCCGCGCATGACCAAGCGGTCGCCGCGGTCGACGCAGGTGCCGAAGTTGGGACCGCCGCCGAGCGGACGGAAGCCGGCACCGAAAGCGAAATTGATGTCGTCGCACAGCCCGCTGAGGCTGACGAGAAACTTTTTACCGAAGCGGTCGTTGACGATCATCGACTTCTTGTCGCGCGCGCCCCAGCCGTCAACGTCGGAATGGCGCAGGCACACCGATGTGTTGGCCGGCTTGGCGGCATCCGCAGGCGCGTCGGCGGCGAACGCCGGGGAAATCAACAGCAGCGCTGTGAGGAAAAGTTTCGTTTTCATGGCTGCCAAGTCTCCTGAGAACCGCGTTGTAGAGAAGCAGAACGCGGATGAACGGCATATGAACCGCGCCCGCCCCTCTGCATTCCGTCAGAAAGTTCATGTTGGAGGACGCGTGCCATGTCTCACCCACCCGCCCAGTGTGCCGTTTGCGGCCAGGTCAAACCGGCCGAGGAGATCATTCCGGGCATCCTCGTCCGCCCGGCCATCGACGCCCTGATCCGCCGCAAGCAGCCCGCCTGGACAATCAACGACACCATCTGCACCACCTGCCACAACAGCTTCCGCACCGACTACGTCATGGAACAGGTGCACCGCGACAACCGCGAGCTGTCGGCGCTCGACCAGGCGGTGGTGGAGAGCATCCGCCAGAACCAGATCGTCACCGACAATATCAATAAGGAGTTCGAGAGCCACCAGACCGTCGGAGCCCGGGTCGCCGACAAGGTGGCGGCGTTCGGCGGCTCGTGGAAATTCATCTTCATCTTCTTCGCCATCATGGCGGCGTGGATCGTGGCCAATTCGATCCCCCTGTTGTGGCGGCCGTTCGATCCCTTCCCCTTCATCCTGTTCAATCTGGTGCTGTCGATGCTGGCCGCCATCCAGGCGCCGATCATCATGATGAGCCAGAACCGTCAGGAGGCGCGCGACCGCCGGCGGGCGGAGAACGACTATGAGGTCAATCTCAAGGCTGAAATCGAGGTCCGGGTGCTGTCGGAGAAAATGGACCAGCTGCTGCACCACCAGTGGCAGCGCCTGCTCGAAATCCAGCGCATGCAGACCGAAATGATCGAGGACTTGGCCAAGCGGACGAAAGGCTAGATAATCGCCGCTTCGGAAGGGGTCTGACATGTTACACATCCTCGGCTGGGCCATATTCGGGTCGATCGCCGGCTTCATTGCCTCCAAAGTCGTCCACGCCCGCGGCCAGGGCTGCCTCGTCAATATCGCGCTCGGCATCGTCGGGGCGGTGGTCGGCGGCGCGATGTTCCGCTTCCTCGGCGCGCCCGGGCCGCACGGCTTCCTCTGGTCGCTGTTCGTGGCGGTGATCGGCGCGATCGTGGTGCTGCTGATCTTTCAGGCTGCATCGGGGAAAAGCGGTCGGCGCTAGGTGGCCAAAATGCGCATCACTCCGCTTCTCGCCGCCGCGTTCCTGTTTGCTGCCGCCGCGACCGCGCAGCCGATCCTGCTCTCCGGCACCATCGGCAAGGCGCCGGTGTTTCTCGACCTCGACCGCACTGGCGACACGGTCTCGGGCTGGTACTTCTATTTGAAGGTCGGCAAGCAGATCCGGCTCGACGGCAAGCTCGATCCCAACGGCCTGTTCGACATCCAAGAATACACCGCCTCGACCAACAGCCGTACCGGCTCGTTCAAAGGGCGGATCAAGAACGGCCATTGGACCGGCACCTGGACTGATGCGGCGAAGAAAAAATCCTTTGATGTCACGTTCGATGAAGTGCGCGGCACGCTGAAGGAGGCCGATGGCCGCCTCGCTTGCGCCGTGCGCAGCCGTGATGCCTATGGGACCCGAACCACGCAAAGCCTCGACCTGACGCTGAAAGGCGGAAAAGTGAAGGCGCTGACGCTGGCGCTATCGGAAAAGATGGACGGCGGCGACGCGCAAAACTGCCGTCTCGATCTCAACGATCTCAAGCAGGTGCCGGCCCCGGTCGGTATCATGCTGCGCACTCGCGGCGATCGCTCCGGCGGCGAACATCACTGCACCGTGCATCTGTTCCCTGCGGGGGACTATCTGGTTGCCCGGCTTGGCGATGCCAGCCAGAGCAACGACGACTGCCGCGGCGCCGGCGACAGCATGTTCTGTAGCCCGCGCGCTTTCTGGCTCGGCCTTGCCGTCAACCGCCAGACCCAGGTGTGCAAGCAGGTGAAGTAATGCGCCCCGTCATGGCCGGGCGTTCGCCCCGGCCATCCAGGCGGTGACGAAGTCTGGAATGGCGCCGGTATTCGCTCGGGCACTGGATGGCCGGGTCAAGCCCAGCCATGACGAATTGGGGCGTTATTTCTTCTCCGCCAGATCGCCGTCCTGCGCCGCATAAGGCTGCAGCTTTGTCACGACGCAGGTCTGCCGCTCGCCGCCGGCCGTGGCGGCGACGGGATCGCCTCTGTCCAGGCAGGTGAACTGTGCCGACAGGCTGAAGGCGTAGCTCGATTGCAGATAATGACAACTCGTCGTCACCCGCACCGGCGGCTTCTTGGCACCAAGGAAATTCTGGACCCAGATGTCGTGCGAATTCAGCGCCCGGGCGACATAGCTGACCTTGGTGTCGATGCAGCTCGTCTTGGCCGGATCGGCGGCCGCATTGCCGGCAAACGCCGCGATCAGCGCGATCGTGGCGAGCGTCATGAGAAGTGCAATGTCCGTTCGGGTCATGTCCATGATTCATCATGTTACGCCGGCATACTGAACAGGACATGAACGGCCGACTTGCGTTCCGGTTCATTCCCGCGTGTTATTCTGCGCAGCGAAACACAAAAGGCCTGATCCATGTTGAAGACCGCCGGCGCCGCCCTCCTCGCAATCGCCTTTCTGGCGCCCATGGCGGGACCCAGTGCCGCCGCGCCGACAACCGACTGGAAGCAGGTGAAGAAATTCGCCGATGGCATTCAAACCGCAGCCGGCATTTCGCTGACCAAGCGCATGGCCGCCTGCAAGATGACCGTCCATCCCGAAACCTCGTGGGCCGAGACGCGCGCAGTGGCGTGGCCGGACTACGGCGCCAAGCCGGGCGATACCGTCCTCAAGCTGGTGTTCGACGTGCCGCCGCCGCCGAAACAGCCCGGCCCCGGCGCCAAACCCAATCCGCCGCAAAAGAACGTCACCGGCTTCTGGGTGATCTCGAAAGGCAAAGCCGAACCGCTGAGCGCCTGGGCCAAGGCACTGCAGATGCGCCCCGTCCCGCTCGGCTACGACGAAAGCAACAACTGCTGATCAGCGCTTGCGCGTGAGATAGACGGCCGCGATTGCGGCCGAGATGAGCCCTGCTGCGGCGCCGACACCGAGCGCCCAGCGCGGCCCGAATGCATCTGCCACCCAGCCGACCAGCGGTGCGCCCAGCGGCGTGCCGCCCAACGCGACGGCGAGATAGATCGCCAGCACCCGGCCGCGCACCTCCGGCGCCGTGTTCAATTGCAGCAAGGCATTGCTGCCGGTGGTCAGGGTCTGCGCCGCCACCCCGATCCCCACCAGCGCGATGCCGAACAGCAGATAAACCGGCGACACCGCCGCCGCGGCGCAGCCCAGTCCGAACACGACCGATCCGATCAACAGATGTTTCATCGTCGGCTGGCGCCGCGATGCCGCCCATAACGCCCCGATCAGTGTGCCGACGGCCATAATCGAGACCGAGATGCCGTACTGACCGGCGCCGGCATGGAACTCGCGCACCGACATGGTCGAAATGTAGATCGGGAAATTGAGACCGAAGGTGCAGATCAGGAATGCGATGACCAGCACGATCATGAGGTCGGGACGCTTCCGGATGTAGGCGAACCCTTCCGCCAAACCGCCCGAGGTGCGCGACGACCGTTTGGCGGCCCGCGGCACCACGATCTTGACCCGCGCCAGGGCGCCGAGCACCGCCGCGAACGACAGCGCGTTGAGCACGAACACCCAGCCGGTGCCGGTGACGGCGATCATACCGCCCGCAATCGCCGGTCCGATCAAGCGCGCGGCATTGAACGAGGTCGAATTGAGACCGACCGCATTGGCGATATCGGCCTCGCCGACGAGGTCGGAAACGAAGGCCTGACGCACGGGCGCATCGAGCGCCG
>JAHFQC010000023.1 GCA_023259375.1 Alphaproteobacteria bacterium | reverse complement strand
TCGGACCGCGTGCCCCAGGTCACGCCGGTTTGCGCGTTGACTTGCTCCCAGGGAGCACCCTGATGGGTGAAGGGCCGCGGCAGGTAATAGTGAAGCACCGCGATGATGTGGCGGTCGTCTTCCGGCAGCTTCAGCCAGGGCAGGCCTTCCAGATTGTTCCAGTTCGGCCCGCCGATCAGCACGTTGCGGGTCGGATTGGTCTCGCGCACCAGCGCCAGCAACTCGCGCGACAGGCCGTTCCAGACCTGCGGCGTGATCGCGCCGTTGGGCTCGTTCAAGATCTCGAACACGACCTTGTTGGGCGCGTCCTTGAAATGCAGCGCCAATTGTCCCCACACCGCCGTCAATTTGCTGTGGCAGAGAGCGACCGATTTGGCGCAGATCATGAAATCATGATCGTCGAGCACGACGGTGAGGCCTTGTTTCAGTGCCGCATCAACCATGGTGTCGAGCGTCTTCAGCCACACCGGATCGAGCTTGCCCTCCGCGTCGAGGTGTTCGAACACCTGCAGCACGATGCGCACATTGGAAAATCCGGCGTCATGGATTTTCTTGAACATGGCCGGTGTGAAGCGCGCCTTTTGCGGGTCGCTCCATACCGGGTCATAACCGAGCACATTGACGCCGCGCTTCATCTCCGCGACCTGAACGAAGGGATCGATCGGAACAAACCCCGGGGCCTTGTCGGCCTTCGGAGCAGCGACGGCGGCCGTGCTTGCCAGGAGCAGCACAGCGGCAGCGAAAATCCGCGGCAGCGTCATCCGTGCCTCCTAGTTCTTGGGCGGAATGAGGGCGTTCTTGGTCGGCTCAACCCAACCCGGCTTGGCATAGTCCCAGAGCACGAAGTTGCCGTCCCACTGCCACCAGCCCCACGAGAAGCCGCGCGTCTCGGCCGCTTCACGCACCGCCATGATCCATTTGATGCGATCGGCCTGCGGCGCGGCATCAAAGGGGCCGAACTCGCCGAGATAGAGCGGACGGTTGTTCGCCACGCTCCAAGCCTTCGCGGTGTCGAATTTGTCGGCCAGGAACTTGTATTCCGCCGGCGTGCCCCAATGAATGCCGGACAGCGCCGCGACCTTGGGATCGGCCCACGGCGCACCCTGATGAGTGAATTCCATCGGCAGATAATAATGGAACGTCGCGATGATATGGCGGTCGTTCTCCGGCAGCTGCAGCGTGGGCAGACCGGCCAGCCCGTTCCAGTCGGCACCGCCGATGATCAGGTTGCGGGTCGGATTGGTGGCGCGGATGATCGCCACGGTTTCGACCAGCTGCTTGTTCCACAGGTCGGCGGTCAGAACGCCGTGCGGCTCGTTGAGAACCTCGAAGATCACGCGGTTGGGCGCGTCCTTGTAGCGGGGCGCGATCTGCTGCCAGAACTTGTTGAGCTTGACGCCGCAAGTGACGGCATCCTTGGCGCAGAATTCGAAATCATGCTCGTCGAGGATCACGGTCAGGCCGGCATCGAGCGCCGCCTTCACGAAAGTGTCGAGCTGGTTCAGCCAGCGCGCCGGCAGATTGCCGTCGGCATCCTGGTACTGGAAGGCCTGCAGCACGATGCGGACATGCTTGAAGCCGCCGTCGTGGATGACCTTGAAATACTCGGGCTTGAAGCGGAACTGGGCGGGGTCGCCCCAGCCCGGATCGTAGCCGAGCACATTGACGCCGCCGCCCATCGCGGCGTTTTGCGCCGCTGCATCGATCGGCGTGAAGGGTTCCTGGAATGTCGGTGCCGCGGCGAGTGCGCAGGCGGCAAAGCCGGCCAAAGCGATGGCGGCAGATAGAAATTTCCTCACATGGTCCTCCCGGTTTGTTGTCGTTGTTGTTTTCCCGAAAGCCTAGTGACAGCGCTTACGGCTAACAAGTCACGATCCGCGGAAGAAGACGGGTGAAAGCGCTTTCTCCCGCAGCTGCGGCAAACTGTCCAGTGAGGTCTTCAGCGGTCCCGTTTGAACCGCACGGTGGCCGTATCGCTGCGGCCTTCGGAATCGACCACGGTAATGCGGGCATTGCCTTCGCCGGCCGGCTGGTAGAGTGCTGGCTGGAAACGGTCGTAGCTGCCGACCAGCATGCCGTTGACCAGCCAGGTTAGCGGCGCCTTGCCGCCTTCGGCCTTGAGCATGATGGTCTTGTCCGCATCGCGCGGGCCGGGCAGCGGGATCACGGTGCCATTGGGCGGATAGGCGATGGCGGGCGGCGGCAGCGGCGCGGCGGTCTCGACCGGCTGCTCGGTGGTGCGGGTGAAAACCCGCAAAGAGGGCGGCAGCGCATCGGTGGTTTCGGCCAGGATGGCGCCTGAGGGCGGGCTCGGCGCCGGTTCACGGTCGGCGGGTAACAGGCCGAACACTTTCAGCAGCAGCGGCGCGGCGGTGTCGACGCCGACTTTGCCCGGACGCGGGGTGCCGTCCGCCCGCCCGACCCAGACACCGACGGTGTAGTCGTTGGAGAATCCGGCGCTCCAGGCATCGCGGAAGCCGTATGAGGTGCCGGTCTTGAAGCCGATGGTGCGCCCGCGCGCCAGTCCCTCGCCCATCGCCCAGCCTTCCGGCAACGACACGCCGATCAGGATCTGGTGCAGGTAATAGGCGGCAACCGGCCCGAACAGGCGATGCGCCGGGGCATCCGGCGTGCCTTCAACTAGACGCAGTGCCCGCGCCTCGCCGCCATTGGCAATACCCGCATAGAGCATCGTGAGATCGGCGGGCGAAATGCCGAGACCGCCCAACGCAAACGCCGGATTGGGCGCGGTGTCGGCGGTTGGAAAATAGAGTCGCGCGCCGGCGTTCTTGAGCGCCAGCGTGAAGGCAATCGGACCGACGCGTTCCAGCACCGCCACCGCCGGCACATTGAGCGACATCCGCAAGGCATCGCGCGCGGTGACCTGCCCCTGGAAATCGCCGGAGAAATCGCGCGGCGCGTAATCGCCGAAATTCATCGGCGAGTCTTCCATCATAGTCGAGGGATGCAGGATCAGATCATCAAAGGCGAGGCCGTAGATGAACGGCTTCAGCGCCGATCCCGGCGACCGCGGCGCCCGCGCCAGATCGATCTGCCCCGCTTTGCCCCAGTAATTGGTGCCGCCGATCCAGGCGACGACATTGCGGGTCTTGTTCTCGACCACGACGATCGCGGTGGTGGCACCGTCGCCCATATAGCGCACCTCTTGCGCTGCCATCTGTTCGAGCGCGGTCTGCACATCCCCATCGAGCGTGGTGACGATGCGGGTCGCGTTGGTCGACCGCGCCAGACGCTCGGAAAGATGTGGCGCGATCAGCGGCATGGCTTGGCGCGCGAACGGTACGCCTTCTTTTTTCGCCACCGCCGCGTCGGACGCCGTCACGACGTTCTCCGACACCATCCGCGCCAGCACCTTGTCGCGGCCCTTGAGCGCCGCGATGGCATGACGGTCCGGCCGCTGCTTCACCGGCGATTGCGGCAGCGCCACCAGCAGCGCGGCCTGGGCGAGATCGATTTGGTTCGCCGGTTTTCCGAAATACGAAAGCGAAGCGGCACGCACGCCTTCCAGATTGCCGCCGAACGGCGCCAGGGTCAGATAAAAGGAGAGGATTTCGTCCTTGGAATAGCGCTCCTCCAACTGCACCGCGCGGATCATCTGGAACAGCTTGGTGGCGATGCCGCGCTTTTTGGCCGGTTCGAGAAGCCGCGCCACCTGCATGGTCAGGGTCGAGCCGCCCGACACCACATGCCCGACGCCCAGCCACTGCTTCGCCGCCCGCGCCATCGCGAAGGGATCGACACCGGCATGGCTGTCGAAGCGCTTATCCTCATAGGCCTTCAGCATCGCGAGATAGCGTGGGCTAACCTCATTCACATGCGTGCGCATGCGCCAGGTGCCATCCGCGGTGAGAAACGCCCGCAGCAGCACGCCATGCCGGTCCACCACTTCCGGCGAAACATTGTCGATGCGCTCCATCGGCGGCGGATTGGCGAGATCGGCCACCGCCACCGCCGACACAAGGCCGAGAGCGGTGAAAAGCCCGCGAACAACCCACGGCGATGACGCTATCGCTCGCATTCGCGCCTACCACACCTTCGCTGTCATCCCCGGCTGAGCAAGCGTAGCGCAGCGACGGGCGCCATAGCGACAGCGTATTGGCGGGGACCCAGGTCGTGCCGCGCGCACACCTTCAACAGAGGTGCACCAGAGTTTTTCACGCGGAGACGCGGAGGCGCGGAGACAATCGTGCGAACGCTTCAATGCACTGCCGTTGAAGAGGCCGAGACCGACACATCGGGCGCCCCATCTCCGCGCCTCCGCGTCTCCGCGTGCCAACAGCATCGCAGATCGCGAGCCCCGTGCGGCGCTTACACCTGGGTTCCCTTCCCCTCCCCTGCATAGCGCTTCGCGCAACGCAGGGTCGGCCGGGAATGACAGGTTTTGCATACGTCCCGCCCCTACTTCGCCTTGGCAAAATACACGATCGCGAAGGTTCCGATCAGCGCCAGGGCCACCGCAATCACCACCACCAGCGGCGTCTCGATGAGGCCAGGGAAGATGAAATGCAGCACGCCCATGAACCCGCCGATGACGAACCACCACAGCGCGCCAAGGGTGAAGTAATTCGGACCGTCGGATTTCCTGCGAGCCATTATTTCCCTTGCGCCTTGATCGTCACCGTTTTCACCGTCGTGCGCGCCATCTGGCCCGGGGCGTACATGTCTTCGGCCACCGCCGCCGGATACTGGAAGGTGCCGACCGCCACCGCCCGCACCACATAAGCGATACGGAAGCCCGGCTGCACGTCGTTGCCTTTGGCGTTGTAGTCGTAGCGCGAGCCCAGCGTGAAGGCGCCGACGAAGCGGTCGTCACGCTTGTCGGCTAAGCTGAGATCGGTCAGCGTGCCAGTGACATTATAGGGTTTGCCTTCGTCGCCCCTCAGCACCTGCTCGATCTCAAACCCGGCCGGAAGCAGATCGATCACACCCACCTGTCGCGCGAAGTTGTTCGGCAGGCGTCCCGTCAGCACGATCACGATGCGATCGTTCTGATGGATGCTGGCAAGATCGACCGGCGAGCCGCCCAGCGTCCATTGCGTCTTTTCGAGGCTGAGCCCGTTCGCCACCGCCGGCAGCGTCGTCGACGGCAGGCCTTGCACCGACGCGGTACGCCAGACATCGGCATCACCGCGATTGAGGAAAGTGAGCCCCGCCTCAAGCTGGCCGTACGACGGCGACAACCGGACGGCGCCGTTGCGCGGCTGGGCCGGCTGGCCGTTCACCGCGATGTTCAGCTTGGTGCGTTGCTTGGTCAACTCATACGCCGCGCGCAGCATCCAGGCCTTTTCCTGCGTCGTCGTCCAGTTGAGGCGCATGTCGATGCCCTCGACCTTGGAGAGGAACGCCGGGATCATCGTCGCCTCGCCGCTTTCCGCCGCCAGCGCCAGCGCCGCCGATACATCGCGCAAATACGAGCCGTACATACCGCCCGGATATTTTGGGTTCGGCTTGAAGGCGATATCGCGCGCCCGGTTGAAGGCATAAGCGGTGCGCGAACGGTCGCCCACTTCCGAGGCCGCCGCGCCGGTCAGCGCCGCCGCGATCACCGTGTTCCACGCGTTGCCGCGCGTGTCGGAGAAATAGCGCAGGTCCGACACATTCACCTGCCCCGCCCGCGCCAACAGATAGAAGGCATAGGCGCGGGTGGCGTCGTCATGACTGGTCGACGACGCGGTGCGTTTCAGCCACGCCATGCCGCGGCGCAGCGCGTCGTTGGGCACGATGTATTTCTTGTCCTTGGCCTGCATCAGGAAATCGAGCGCATAGACGCTGATCCACGGTTCGGCGTCGGAGCCTGGGCCCCACATGCCGAAATTGCCGCCCGGATTCTGCATGTCGAGCACGGCATCGACCGCCTTCTGCTCACGCTCGCGCAGCGCCTGATCCTTGGGCAAGCCAGCGAGATCGGCCATGTCGTTGAACACCAGTAACGGCATCGCCCGCGACGTGGTCTGCTCGATGCAGCCGTAGGGATATTTGTCGAGCCACTTGAGCAAGCCCGGCACATTGGCGAAGCCATGCGCCGCCGACACCGTCAGCGCCACTGTTTGCGTTCCCGGCACCACGCCCGCGATCAGTCCTTTGTTGGCGACCCAGCTCTTGCCCGCGGGCAGCCGCTGCACGTCTTCGCTGGCGATTTCGAGCTGATGGGCACGCACTTCGATGCCGTAGGAATGCGTGACCGCAAATCCGCCCGGCCCCGTCACTTTCACGCTCACATTGGCAACGCCAAGACCCTTGCCGGAAACCTCCACCGGCACCAGCACGCGCTTGCCCTTGGCCAACGCTTGCTTGATCACCACGCGGCCGTTGCCGACGCCGACCGGACCGGAGGACCAGATCTCGGCGGTGTAGTCGCCGGACTTGCCGTCGACATTGTCGAGATTGAGGGCCACTTCGGCGCGGTCGCCCGGCGCCAGGAAGCGCGGCAGCACCAAGTCCGCCACCACCGGATCGCGCACCGTCAGCGGCCGGTCGGCATGACCGATCTTGCCTGCCGACACCGCCACCGCCATCAGCCTCAGTTCGCCGTTGAAGTCCGGCACCTCGACCGCAATGTTGGCGAGGCCGTTGGCGCCGACTTTCACCAGGCCGGAATAAAGCGACACGGTTTTCACCGGCACCACCGCCAGCGCCCGGCCGCCGAACATGTCGCCGCCTTCGCGCATCGCGCCGACAAACCCGCGTTCCGGTTTGATCAGCCGGCCGTAATCGTCGCGCATCTCGACGCCGAGACGGCGCTTGCCGAAGTAATAGGAGTTCGGATCGGGCGACTTATAGTCCGTGAGCTGAAGAATGCCTTCGTCCACCGCCGCCAGCGTCAGATAGGCCTGCTCGCCGCTCGCCAGTCCCTTCACCCACACCGGCAGCGTCAGTTTCTGCCGCGGTACGATCTGCTTGGGTCCGGCGATCCAGGTCGTCAGCGTGCGCGGTGCGTTGTCGAGCGCCAACCACACGAGGCCGACCGAGCGCACCGGTTCATGGCCGCGCGCATCGTTCAGCGGACGGTAATCGGTGACCAGCACATAAGCGCCCGCGCCCCAATCGGCCGACACTGGAATGTCGATGGTCGCGCCGCTCGCCGGCGCATCGACGGTCTTCGACATAAAGACCTTGTCGGATGCCACTACCACCAGCGCCTTGCCGTTGGCGGTCGGCTTGATGCGGACATGGGCGGTCTCGCCCACCTTATACGTCGGCTTGTCGGCTGCGACCGGCATACGGTCGGGGCGATCGCCCGCACTCGACGCCGCCCAGCCGGAATAATAGCGGTACGACGATGCCGCGCCCGATTTGGCATCGGTCAGCGTCAGGCGATAGGTGCCCCACGCCATCGCTTGGCCCATCTTCAAGGGCGCACCGGCGCCGATCTTGATCGTGCCCGACGTCACCAAGCGGTCGCGCGTGACCGATTTGTATTTCCAGTTCCCTTCGTCCTGATACCATTGATACGACGTGTCTTCGCGCACCCACGAATAGGTCACGCCGTTCAGGTCGACGCGCTGGCCGTCGGCATTGAGCGCGACGATCTGGAAATTCGCCCGCTGGCCTTCGGCCACGCTGCCGTTCTGGAATTCGGGACGGATGCCGATCAGCACCTCGTGATTGCGCACCGGGATTTCGGTCGTCTTCGCCGTCGTGCGTCCGCCGGGTTCGTGGATCGCGACGCGAATACGCGCGCGCAGCGGCAGCGTCGTATCGGCGACTTCGTTGAGCGTGCCGGTCGCGGTGGTCACGCCCGCCGTATCGGTCGGCGGCACAGTCATCTGCACATCGACATCGGAGAACTTGTCGTCCATGCGGCCGAACTGCCAGCCGCGATAGCCGTCAAACGGCGTCGGATCGGCGCTGATGCGCGCTTCGCTTTCGCCGGTCAGTCCGCTAGCAGGGGCGCCATAAAGGAAGCGGCTTTCCGCTTTCACCTTGATCTCGCCGCCCGGCTTGACCGATTTGGTTTCGGCCGTGAGCACGACTTTCAGTTTCTGCGGGATGAAGTCCTGCACATCGAACTGCACCCGCCCGATCGGCGTCGCATCCTTCGAGGTGTCGACATAGGCCGCGATCTGCCAGCGCCCATGCGGCGCGCTCGACGACAGCGGCAGTTTCCACGCCGCCGCGCCGGCTTGCAGACCCGCGCCCGGAATGGTGATGCGGCCGACTTCCAGTCCATCCGGACGGGTCGCCACCAGGGTCAACGGCGCATTCGAAACCGCCGCACCGATGCGGTCGCGCAACAGCGCGGTCAGATACACCACTTCACCGCCGCGATAGACGCCGCGCTCGGTGAACAGGAACGCATCGAGCGGTCCCGGCACTTCGCGTCCCGATACGCCGCGGTCGGTGAGATCGAACGCCGAGCGGCGCAGATCGATGAACGAAAAATCGCCGCCGTCGCCATACGCCATAACGACAACCGGTTCGTCGCCGCCATGGGCGCGCATCAATCCAGCATCGAAATCGGCGCGGCCGTCGCCATTGGTCTTGACGCTCGCCAGTTCGTTGTTGTTGCGCGCCACCAGAGTCAGCTTGACGCCCGACAAAGGTTTGGCGTTGGCATACGAGCGCACGAACACCGAAAGCCCGCTGGCGCCTTTGAAGGTGGTCAGCGCCATGTCGGAATCGACCACCCACTGCACCGCCATCTGGCCGGATTCGTATTCCTCGCCGTCTTCCGACGTGTTCGGCTTCTTGGCGGCATCGGAAGCGATCAGCACATAAGCGCCGGGCTTGCGGTTCTTTAAGAGGCTGTCGATGGGAATGAGGGTCACCACCGTGTCGTTCTTGACGTTGGCGATGTCCATCGTGCCTTGCCAGACGAGCGAGCCCTGGTTGTTTTCGATCTCGTGCGCGCTCCAGGAATAGAGCGTGGTCTCGTCGACGGTGCCGGATTCGATCTGCGACAACAGCCGGTCGCCGACCCGCACCAGCTTGACCTTGACCTTGGCGACATTGACCGTGGTCAGCGGCACGCCCTTCATGTTCTGCCGCGGCAGGATGATGCCGCCGGAGAACTGCACGATCGATGGCTTGTCGCGCAGCTCGACCGGAATGGTTTCGTCTTCCAGCAATTTGTCGCCGCTGGCCGAGGGCAGTCCGGTCTTCAGGGTGATGTTGTAGGTCTTGGCGAAATCGAGTCCGGCCAGGCACAGCCGGTCGCCGACGACGCGCGCCGCAACGCGGGTGTCGGGATCGATCGCGATATAGTCCTTATAGTTGGTGCGGCTTGCATCCAGCGGCCGGGTGAAGACGATGCAGGCTTCCGCTTGCGGCTTGGTGGTGTCGATGTCGACGCGACGGAAGGAAAAGCTTTGATTATCGGCTTCGGCCGAGGTGACGCCGCCGACGTCGTTGAGGCCGCCGGCAATGCGCTCGAGCACCGTGCCGCCGTGCTTGCCGCCCATGATGTAGAGCGTAATGACGACGGCAAGAACCACCGCGACCAGCGCACCGCCGCCGATCAGAAGCCACCTACGATACTGCCCCATATCGCACCCCACCCATGACCCAAGCGAAGACTATCCTGGGTTTAGGGGTGTGAATAGGCGCGGCGGCGCGATGGTTGGGGAGAATTCGAAACAGTTATCCCCTTACCGTTTCGCCACCGGGCAATCGATCCGGCTGTTGTGAAACTGACAAACACGCTGGATGGTGCCGTGCCAGTCGTAGACGTCGATCCGCCAGCCGTCGTCGGTCCTGGTCATCAGCGAGAAGCCAAACTCAGGGACCGAAATGCCGTCCTTGACGTGCACCCCCGACAAACCCTGGAAGATGGCGCCGCGCAGGTTGGCCGGCGTCGGGTCCATCAGGTCGCCGCCCCGCCCGGACAGGATCTGCGGCGGCACATGCGGGTCGGGCGTGTAGTTGATCGCCTCGAAGGTATGGATATGGCCGGATAGCATCAGCTCGACCGGTGCCGGGATGCCTTTGTCCTCAACCGCGGCGAGGATGGTCTGATTGCCGCCGGCCGGAATGCCCAGCGGCCCCGAGATCAGGCCCCAGATCGGCCTATGCAGCACCCACCAGGTCGGGCTCTTCTCATTGGCGAGATTGGCGATTTCGGCGCGATAGACCGGCACCTCGGCGTCCACGACGCTTGTGTCCTCCGCATCGGCATCATCGGACACCACGAGATTGAGACGCGCGAACGGCACTGAATAGGGCGGCAGATGCGGAATGCAGCCCGCCTTGGGATCGAAGGCTTGCGGCGCCAGCAGCCGGAGATAGCCGAGACCTTCGCGCTTGCAGTCCTCGTGGTTGCCGCGGGTGAACACCACCGGCGCCACCGCCAGCAGCGGCTTCAACGGGGTAAAGGTGTCGGCATCCCACGCTGCCCAGTTGTCGCCGAACGGCTGGTTCTGGCAGACCGCGACATTCGCCGGGCAGGCCTGTTCGCGCGAGACGTAATCGCCGACATGGATGACGAGATCGGGCTTCAGTTTGGCCGCCTCGGCCGACACTTGCGCGAACGGCCAGATTTCCGGCTTCAAGCAATCCTGATGCTTCTCCGCTTTGGAGCGGCAGCCGCCGTCCCCGATAATCAGAATGCGCTGCGGATCGGCGACCGGAACCGGCAGCGGGACTACATCGCTCACCGGCAGAGCTCCCGCGGGCGGCGTACCGGCCAGCTCTTTGGGAAACACCAAAGCCGCCAACTTGGTCGTGGCAGGCAGCGTTGCCGAACACAGCGTCGGGAAGTTGGCGTCTGCAGACGCGCGCGGCTGCATGGCGCCAAGCTCGACGCCGGTCAGAATCGCCGGACATTGGCCCTCGACCACCGCCCGCGCTTCCAAGACGCCGCCCGGCCCGTATTGCGTCCAGACCGATTTGAGCGCCCGCAGCGGCACGGCCGGGAGCAGCTTGGCAGCGGGTGCCGGCTCCGGAGCCGGGACGGATACCTTCTTCTTCCCCGCTTCCGCGCCCGTCAGGCCCAGGGCGACAATGAGGCCGGCAGCAACACCAGCGCGAAAGGACAAAATCATCAAAGCTCTCCGATTCGCGGAATTCGCGATTTGTTTACGCCGCTCGCGGGAAGATGCGAACGGATCTTGCGTCAGCCTGCCACAATCTCGGCCGGTTTGGCTCGCAAGAAGGAAATGGGACCGGTCCCACTTGCGAGTGTGACCTTAAATCCCGAGAAATAGGTCCTCGTCCGCATATAAGCATCCGTAGTGTTATGGTATCCGGACCACCGACAGGGCTGTCATTGTGGGGGCGGGCCTCGAGAGGAAGGGAATGAAGACCGAGAACATTGTAACCCTTACGATGAACCCGGCCATCGACATGGGTGTGTCGGTCAAGCAGATGATGACCGAACACAAGATGCGTGCGCTCAAAACGCGGCGCGATCCTGGCGGCGGCGGTATCAATGTGGCCCGCGTGTTAAAGCGCTTCGGGGCCGAACCCCTGGCGATTTTCCCGCTGGGCGGCCCCTCCGGCCATATGCTGGAGCGTCTGGTCGCGGCTGAGGAAGTCCGCCATCAATCGTTCATGATCGCCCGCGACTGTCGCGCCAATTTCACGGCCAACGACCTGTCGACCGGTCAGCAGTTCCGCTTCGTCATGCCCGGCCCGACGCTGGGTGAGGAAGAGTGGACCGCCGGCCTGGGTCTGACGACGGCGGCTTCGGGCAGCGGCTTTGCCGTCGCTTCTGGCTCGCTGCCGCGCGGCGTGCCGCATGACTTCTATGCCCGTCTTGCCCGCAATTTGCGGGTTTCGGGTGGCGCCCGGCTGGTGCTCGACACCTCCGGCCCGCCGCTGAAGCATGCCCTCGATGTCGGCTGCTATCTGGTCAAACCGAGCCTGTCGGAGTTCACCGACCTGATCGGCGAAACCCCGGACACCAAGGCCTGCCACGACGCCGCCAAGAATCTGGTCGTCAACGGCAAGGCCGAGATCGTGGCTCTGACCATGGGTGCCGACGGCGCCATGCTGATCAGCCGCGACATCTCGATCCATGCCAAGCCGCCGCCGGTTCAGGTGCGCGGGACGGTCGGCGCCGGCGACAGCTTTGTCGCCCTGCTGATTCTCTCGCTGGCCCAGCGCAAGTCGCTGACCGAGGCCTTCCGCATGGCGATTGCCGGCGGCTGCGCCGCGTTGCTCTCGCCCGGTACGGGCCTGGCCTCGCCGGACGTGGTCAACCAGCTGGCGCCGCAGGTCGAAGTCCAGAATCTGGTCTTCTAAGGCGACCAACAGAAAGTGTTCAGACGGCGGGCCGCAAGGTCCGCCGTTTTTGTTTGGAGCTGCCGATCCCGCGCACTGCGACAGACTGACAAGAACGCGAAGCGGTCGCACACCCACTTTTGGGTAAGTCTCTGATACGTACTCGTTTTGTTCAGTTTGTCGCACCCGAAAAACTCCCCTTGAAGCGTGCGGGAGGTTTCCCCATTTGTTCTATATCCGATGAATTGTAGCCGGACCCTCACCTCCCCGTTCCGAATCGTCATGGCCGGGCATGACCCGGCCATCCAGCGGCAGGCGAAAAAAGACTGGATGGCCGCCTCAGAGGGCGGCCATGACGAGAATGGGGGAACTCAAAACCTTAAAGTCTCAGCATCACCGGCACGTCGTGGTGCAGGGCGGCGTCGGACGACACCACGACGTGGTCGGCCAGGCGCTCGAACTTCAGCGTGATCACCTGATCGCCGACCGCGATATTCGAGAGACTGAGCTTGTTGACATGCGGCGGCAACCACGGCCGTTCGACCGTGACCGCCTTGGCCCAGCCGTCGACCTGCACGCCGAGGCAGGCCTGCAAGAGCATGAACGGCGCCCCCGCCGCCCAGGCTTGCGGCAGGCAGGCGACAGGATAATGCACCGGCGGCTCGCCCGGCCGGCGTCCGAAACCGCAGAAGAGTTCCGGCAACTGCATGCCGAAATGGCCGGCGGCTTCGAACATCTGATTGAGGAGCCGCACGCAGGCGGCGCGCTCGCCGTACCGCGCCATGCCGGCCACGCAGAGGCCGGTGTCGTGCGGCCAGACCGAACCGTTGTGATAGGACATCGGATTGAAGTTGGCCTCGGTGCTGGCGAGGGTGCGAATGCCCCAGCCGCTGTCAAAGGCTGGCGTCAGAAACGCGCTCGTCACTTTCTTGGCGCGGGAAAATTCGGGCAGACCGCTGAACAGCAGATGCCCCGGATTGGAGGTGCGCACTTCGCACAGCCGTCCCTCGCCATCGAGAGCAATGCCGTACATGCCGAGCTTATCGCTCCAGAAGCGGCTTTCGACCGTCAGGCGCAAGGCGTCGGCGCGTTCGTTCCATTTGGCGGCGGTATCGCGATCGCCGCGCCGCTCGGCCAGACGCGCCATGCCGCGGAAGGCGGCATAGGCGTAGCCCTGCACTTCGACCAAGGCGATGGGTCCTTGGGCCATCGTTCCGTCGGCGTGAAAAATGGAGTCTTCGGAGTCCTTCCAGCCCTGGTTGGCGAGACCGCTTTTCTCGCCGCGCTGATAGGAGAGCAGCCCGTTGCCGAAGCGGCCCTGGATCATTTCGATCCACCCCAGGGCGGCTTCGACCGACGGCCATAAGTCATCGATGGTGGCGAGATCGCCGGTGCGTTCGGCATAGGCCGACACCAGCATCAGGAACAGCGGCGTGGTGTCGACGCCGCCGTAATACTGGCCGAAAGGAAGCTCATGCAGCGCCGTCATTTCGCCCTTGCGGGTTTCGTGCATGATCTTGCCGGGCTCGGAATCCTGGAACGACGAGGTTTCCGTCGCCTGATTGCGGGCAAGAAAGCGCAACACGCCGCGCGCCAGTTGCGGATCGAGCCACAAGGTCTGCAGTGCGGTGATGATGGAGTCGCGGCCGAACGCCGTCGAAAACCACGGAATACCGGCATAGGGAAACGGGCCGGTTTCCATTTGCGTGGTCAACAACGCGAGATCGTTGCGCGAGCGTTCGATCCAGTCGTTGAACCTGAGGCCCGACGACTTCAGCCGCCCGCCTCGCCGCGTGTTTTCGCGCATGGCACTACAGGCCGCCGCGGCCGCGGTGCGATAGCGGTTGCGATCCGGCCGGGCGCTGCGGTCGACACCGTATTCGATATAGATCGCGTGCCGCTCGCGCGGTTTGAGTTGGACCAGGAAATGCGCCTCGTCGAGCGTAAGGCGATGCGGCGGCTCGGAGAACGACGCCGAGGTGGTGCGCACGACATGATCGAGGCCTTCATAGATCAACAGCACCTGATCGTCGCCGTTGACGCGCCGCTGCAAAGCACCATGACGATGCCGCGCCGTCCCGCGCACTTCGAAAATATCGGCAAAGTCGGCGGCGAAGCGCAGCATCAGCGGCAGTTCGGCGTCGCTGTTGCCGAAATTGGTGCAGGTGACGCGCTCGTAGAGCGTGCCGCTCCACAATAGTTTGGTGCGCTCGATGTGAACGTTGCCGGTTTCGGAATGACCGCCGAGCGGACGGTTCACCAGATGCGCGGTGAGAAAAACGTTGTCGCGCGAGCGGGCGGTGTTGAGCACCACCGGCTTCATGCCGCCGGCGCGAAATTGCAGATAGGAGAGAATGCGCGTGTCGTTGCGAAACAGCCCGTCGCCGAGGCCCGAGATGTCGCCGACGGAATCGGTGACGACGAACATGTCGCCGTCCTTGAGGGAAAACAGCCGTAAGCGTGGCGGCGGATCCGGCCGGAGGTGTTCGGCGTGGGGCTGGGCGGAGGATGACATCGCCTAACCCACGTTTTCCAGGCCTTCGTTGCGTACCTGTCCGCCGCCCGACACGAGATAGTAAAGCCGCTGGTAATTGCGGGCCATCACGAGCGAGGTGAAGCGTTGTTCGAATTCCGCCCGCACCCGGCGGCGGTCGAGCCAATGCAGGGATTTGATCGCCATGACCGCTTCGTCCATCGACGATACGATGCGTCCCGAAACGCCGTCGGTGACGATCTCGGGCACCGAGCCGCAGTTCCACGCGATCACCGGCGTGCCGCAAGCCATGGCTTCGATCATCACGAGCCCGAACGGCTCCGGCCAGTCGATCGGGAACAGCAGCGCCAGCGCACCGCCGAGGAAGTCGACTTTCTGCGCATCGTTGATCTCGCCGACGAACTCGATCAGCGGATGATCGAGCAGCGGTTCGATCTCGTTATGGAAATACGCCTTGTCGGCAGCGTCGACCTTGGCTGCGATCTTCAAGGGAATGCCGGTCGCCTTGGCCAGGGTAATGGCGCGGTCAGGCCGCTTCTCGGGCGAGATGCGTCCGAGAAAGGCGAGATAGCCGCCGCTCGGATGCGGGCTGAAAGTGTAGACGTGCGGCGGCAGGCCGTGATGCACGGTCGCCAGCCAGTTGGCCTCGGGCATGGCGACGCGCTGATTGTCGGAAATGGATACCAACGGATACTCGGTGAAACGGCTGTAGACCTCCGGCAAATCCTTCATGTCGAGGCGGCCGTGCAGCGTCGTCAGGGTGCGCTCGGCGATGTCGGTGAAGAACGGCAGGTGCAAGAGGTCAACATGGAAGTGCAGCACATCGAACCTGTGCGCTTGGCGCTTGACGTCGGCGAGCATCGCCAGATGCGCGGCGCAATCGGATTTCAGCGGCGCCGGATCGAGCCGCACCGCCTGCGGACGGCATGCTACCAGCTTGGCGTTTGTGACGGAATCGCCCGAAGCAAATAGCGTGACGTGATGGCCGAGGCCGACCAGCGCATCGGTGAGATTGGCCACCACCCGTTCGGTGCCGCCGTACAATCGCGGCGGCGTCGCCTCGCACAACGGAGCGACCATGCCGATGCGCAAAGGTTTTAACGGGAGAATAGCCATGACGACCCTGCTGTTGACGTGCCTGTCTTAACGTCAGGCAGCAGGGTTTGTTCCTGCTTTACGGCAGCGGGGCGTATTCCACCGGGACGTAGGAGTAGCCGCTTGCGTCCTTGCGCACATGGCCGATGCCGGGGAACGGCAGGTGCGCCCCGCCAATGCTCCAGCCTTCCTTGGCCAGACGGTCGAACAGCGCCAGCCGCGCCGCGCGGGCCGTGGGCTGGTCGGTATCGTAATCGATGGTGACTTCCGGATGGACAAACTGCAGCGCATGCACA
This sequence comes from Alphaproteobacteria bacterium, assembly GCA_023259375.1. Taxonomy (GTDB): domain Bacteria; phylum Pseudomonadota; class Alphaproteobacteria; order Micropepsales; family Micropepsaceae; genus Rhizomicrobium. The sequence goes on along the minus strand of JAHFQC010000023.1, from coordinate 48,147 downwards.
TGCGCGATGTCGCCGAACGCCAGGAAGTTCTGACCGGTCGATTGGAAGAGATAAGCGGTATGACCCGGCGTATGGCCATGGGTGTCGATCGCCGTGACGCCGGGGAATACCACGGCACCGGGCTTAAAGCCCTTCAATTTGCCGACGGCCTGGTAAGGCTGCATCATCTTCTGCACGCCCTTTTTGCTTTCGGCGGCAGTGTCATTGGGCACCGTCGTCAGCCAATAGGCGATTTCAGGCTCGGAGGCGTAAACCGTGGCGTTCGGAAACAGCCGCACGCCTGCCTTGGCGAGGCCGCAGACGTGGTCGCCATGCATATGGGTGATCAGGACGGCGTCCACATCTTCCGCCCGGTACCCGGCCGCCTTCAGGTTCTCGAGCACGTGACCGGTGGCCGGCCCGCCACAGGTCCCGAGCCCGGCGTCGACCAGAATCAGGTGCGCCCCGGTATTGACCAGGAAGGCGTTGATCGCGGTCAGAACACCCTTCTCGTTGCTGTCGGCGAATTCACGCGCCAAAAGACCCGGCACCGCAGCCTGGTCGATCCCGTGCAGAATCTGGGACCCGATGCGCAAATTTCCGTCATAGAGGGCAGTTACTTCGAAATTGCCGACCGCCATGCGGTAGAATCCGGGGCTCTGCGTCTTGACCGGCGCCGGGGCGGCGGCCGCGAAGCCGGCAGCCAGAAGGATGGACAAGGCGGTGCGGCGGAACTTGGCGAACATTGCAGACCCTCTTCAACCGGAACCCTGCCAACATAAGGCCCCCAACCGGCGGTGCAAGCGGTGCGGGTATCCGGCGGGATCACGATCAGGGGAGGCAATATGCGCGGCTGTCGCAGGAGCTGAAGGCAGGTTAGGGTTGGGGACCTAGGGTTCAGGGCATGATCGTTATCGAGTTCATCGTCTTCGTGGTGTCGTCGGGGCTGTTCTGCAGCGAACGGTTCCGCAACCATTTGTGGGCGGTTCTTTTCGCCGGAGCGATCGCCACCGGATCGTCGCTCCTCTTCTTCTATCATGTCGGCGCCAAGATGATGGGCAAGGAGCCCGAGCCCGCCGTCATCACCAAGATCGTCAAGGTGCCGGTGGTGAAGACCATACTGCCGTCGCAGTCCGCCTCCGCCCCCAAGGACAAGCCGCACACCTGCGGGCTCGAGTTCTATCCGCCCGACTCCCTCGTCAAAGGCGAGGAAGGCATCACCAAGGTCAGCTTCACGATTCTTACCGACGGTACCGTCGAAGGCGTCACGGTGGCGAATACCAGCGGTTCGCAGCGGCTCGACGAAGCTTCGGTGGCCTGCGTGAAAACCTGGCATTACCGGCCGGCGATCAAGGACGGCAAGCTGGCCGAGGTCACTTCCGGTGCGCTGGTGAAATGGGTGCTGCCTTCTCCAGCCGAAGCCAAGGCGGAAGCCGCCGCCAAAGCCGAGGAAAAGAAAGACGAGAAAAAGCCTGAGGAAGCAACTCCGGTCGCCGAAACGTCGAACGAAGGCCAGAAGTCTCACGCCTGGTACGATCCGCGCGGCTGGTTTGCATCCGACAAGCAGCATGCCGAGGCGGAGAAAAAACTTCAGAGCCCGGCGCCGCAGCCGTAACGTTTCCATCGTCTTTGCACGCCTGCCGGCAGCCATGCCATAAAACTGGCGAGGTACACCCATGAGCGAACATGTGCGCGGCAGCCTGTCGGCGGCGCTGACCAATCTGATGCGCCTTCTCGCCGTCGATCCGGCCATGGCGGAAGTTCAGGCACGCGAGATTCTGCGCGTTGTCCCCGGTCAGCCGGGTGCGCTCCTGCTCTACGCCGCCGCCCTCGCTGCCCAGAACAAACTGGAAGAGGCGCTCGATCCGCTGAAAACGCTGGTGGCGGCCGAACCGCAGCATCCGGCGGCGTGGCGCGATCTCGGCGACGTCTACACGGCGCTGGGCAAGACGGAAGCCGCCGACGACGCCTACATGCATCATATCCAGGCCTCGACCAGCGACCGCGCCCTGATCGAAGCCGCCGGCGCGCTGTACGAAAACCGCCTTGCCGATTCCGAACGCATCCTGCGCGCCATCCTCAAGGATCATCCGACCGAGATCACCGCCATCCGCATGTTGGCGGAGATCGCCGCCAGGCTCGAACGCTACGACCAAGCCGAAAAGCTGCTGCGGCGGGCCCTCCAATTAGCGCCGAGTTTCGATGCCGCGCGCGCCAATCTCGCCATTGTGCTGCACCGGCAGAACCGCTCGGTCGAGGCGCGTACCGAACTCGAAACCCTGTTGGCGCGCGATCCCGAAAACCCGTCGCATAAAAACCAATACGCCGCCGTGCTGGCGCGTCTCGGGGAAACCGACAAAGCGATCGCGGTCTATGGCGAACTCCTCAAGACGGTGACGGGTCAGCCCAAGATCTGGATGAGCTACGGCCACACCCTGAAGACTGCTGGCCGCCGCGCCGAGGCGGAAGACGCTTACCGGCAGAGCGTTCGCCTGCAGCCGACCCTGGGCGAGGCGTGGTGGAGTCTGGCCAACCTCAAGACCTTCCGTTTCAGCGACGAAGACATCGCCACGATGAGCCGCGCCCTCACGCGTGAAGGTTTGTCCGACGAAGACCGCCTGCATCTCGATTTTGCTCTCGGCAAGGCCTTTGAAGATCGTAAGGACTATGAAACGTCGTTCGCGCACTACGCCGCGGCCAATGCCTGCCGCGCCAAGGCGCTGAATTACGACGCGGATCTGATTACGGCGAACAAGGAGCGCTTGAAATCGGTGCTGACGCCGGAGTTCTTCGCCGCCCGCGCCGGCCAAGGCTGCCCCGCCCCCGATCCGATCTTCATCGTCGGCCTGCCGCGCTCCGGCTCGACCTTGATTGAACAGATCCTCGCCAGCCACAGCCAGGTGGAAGGCACCATGGAACTGCCCGACATCCTGGCAATGATCGACCGGCTGCGCGGCGGCCGTGACGCCGCCTTCTACCCCGACGTCATCGCCGGCTTATCCGCGGCAGAGCTGAACGATCTCGGCGAGGAGTATCTCGAACGCACCCGCATTCACCGTAAGCTCGGCCGGCCGCTGTTCATCGACAAGATGCCGAACAACTTCCTGCAAATCGGCTTCATCCATTTGATCCTGCCCAACGCCAAGATCATCGACGCCCGCCGCCATCCGATGGCGTGCGGCTTTTCCTGTTTCAAGCAGCACTTCGCCCGCGGCCAGGCCTTCTCCTACAGCCTGACGGACATCGGCCGCTACTACGCCGACTATGTTGACCTCATGGCGCACTTCGACGCCGTACTGCCGGGCCGGATCGTCCGTGTACAATACGAAACCATGATCGCGGATTTCGAGACGACGGTGCGGAACCTTCTCGCAGCCTGCGGGCTGCCGTTCGAAGAAAGTTGCCTGCGCTATTATCAGAATGACCGGATTGTACGCACTGCCAGCTCCGAGCAGGTCCGTATGCCGATATTCTCCGATGCCGTCGATCAGTGGCGCGCCTACGAAAACTGGCTCGATCCGCTGAAAAACATGCTCTCGTCATACCTCTAGACTTCCCTCGCGTCCCGTTTGGCAAGTTCGGCCTCAAGTTTGCAGAGGCGTACGAACGGCCGGCCGCAGAACGCGGGATTCATCTGCCCCGGCGCACCACAACCACGGGGGCTTGCTTCATGCATTTTATCGACAGACCGCCCACTCTGGCTTCAGCTTTGTTGGCAACGACAATGCTTGGCGGAATGCCCGCACTCGCCCAAGACGCGGCGCAAGCCGGACTCGAGACGGTCACGGTCAGTGCCCAGAAATTAGGCGAACAGGACTTGCAGAAAGTGCCGGTCTCGATCGCAGTGCTCGACAACCAGAAGCTCGAGGACCTTCGTGTCAACGACTTCCGCGATTTCGTCCGCTTCCTGCCGTCGGTTTCGTTCACTGCCGGCGGCCAGGGATCGAGCGGCGGCCCGGGGCAAGGCAACATTTCGATGCGCGGCGTGACCAACGGCGCCGACGGCAATCACTCGGGGCCGTTGCCGACCGTCGGCATGTATCTCGATGAAATTCCGATCACCACGATCGGCGGCAATCTCGACGTGCCGACCTATGACTTGGCCCGCGTCGAAGCCCTCGCCGGTCCGCAAGGCACGCTGTTCGGCGCCTCGTCGGAAGCCGGCACGATCCGCCTCATCACCAACCAGCCCGATGCGACCAAGTTTGCGGCCGGATATGAAGTCGAAGGCAACAAGGTCGATGCCGGCGGCTTCGGCTACGGCTTGCGCGGCTTCCTCAATGTTCCGATCGACAACCACATGGCGATCCGCTTGGTGGCCTGGAGCCAGCGCGACGCCGGTTATATCGATAATGTCCATGCCACCCGCACCTACACGACCGCGGGCATCACCATCGACAACGCCGCCCTGGCCAAGAAGGACTACAACGACACCAGCAAGCTCGGAGCCCGGCTGGCGCTTGGCATCGACCTCGACGACAACTGGACCGTGACGGCCAGCGTGATCGGCCAGCTCGAAAAATCGAACGGCATCGGCGGTTTCGATCCCGCGGTCGGCGATCTCAAGGTGCATCACTTCTATCCCGAATACGCCAAGGACCACTGGTATCAGGCGGCGCTCACCGTCACCGGCAAGATCGGCAATCTCGATCTCACCTATGCTACCGGCTACATGGACCGTCGCGGCAACGGCGCTTCCGACTACACCGACTACGCCTTCTGGTACGACCAGCTCGGGCTGACTTTCAACGACAACAACGGCAACGTCGTCGATCCGAGCCAGCGCATTCTGTTCAAGGACCAGTTCACCAAATGGTCGAACGAACTGCGCCTGGCGTCACCCGCGACCGACCGTTTGCGGTTCGTGGTTGGCCTGTTCCACGAATCTCAGACGCACAACATCCTGCAGAACTACGTCATCGACGCACTCGGCACCGACTTTTCCATACCGGGATGGCCGCACACGATCTGGCTCACCGAGCAACAACGCAAGGATCGCGACCTTGCTGCCTTCACACAGGTTTCTTACGACATCCTGCCCGACCTGACCCTGACGGCCGGCGTTCGCGTGTTCGACGCCACCAACAAGCTGGAAGGTTTCTTCGGACTCGCCGAAACGGTCAGCAGTCATACCGGCGTTGCAAACTGCGCCCACCCGCTGGTGCCCTCCCGCTTCGGCGGGCCTTGCACCAACGTGAACAAGCACGTTTACGAATGGGGTGAGACCCACAAGTTCAATCTGCAATGGCAGATCGATGATGCGGATATGGTCTACGCCACCTATTCGACCGGCTTCCGCCCCGGCGGCATCAACCGTGTCGCTTCGCTGCCGAACTACAACTCCGACAGTCTCGACAATTTCGAGATCGGCTGGAAGACGAGCTGGTTCAACAACACGCTGCGCTGGAACGGCGCTGCCTATTGGGAAAACTGGAACAAGTTCCAGTTCGCCTTCCTCGGACTCAACTCGCTGACCCAGATTGCCAACGCCGGCGCGGCGCGCATTCAGGGCGTCGAATCCGACGTGACGTGGCAACCGGTCGACGGATTCACACTCACCGGTTCCGGTGCCTACAACTACGCGCGACTGACCAAGGTCTATTGCGGCGACCTCGATCCTGTCACCGGCGCGCTCGACGTGACCTGTCCGAATGCGGTCTACCCGTACCCGCCCGCAGCAGCGAAGGGCTCTCTCTTGCCATCGACGCCGCGCTTCAAGGGCAATCTCACCGGCCGTTATGAATTCGCCTTCTACGACGTCAAGGCGCATCTGCAAGGCTCGCTGGTCTACCAGACCAAAGCCTATCCGGATCTTCGCGTTCAGGCGCCCAGCCCCTGGGACGGCTCGCTCACGCCGATCCGCCAGATGCTGGGATTGATGCCGGCATACGCCACCTTCGATCTCGCCACCGGAATCGATAAGGACAACTGGTCGGTCGAGTTGTCGGCGCAGAACCTGTTCGACGAACGCGGTCAGAACTATCGCTATGCCTATTGCACCACACAGGTCTGCGGCTTCGAACCCTATATCCTGCCGACCAAACCCAGGTTCTTCTCGATCACCGTCAGTCAGAAGTTCTAGAAAATCTCTCCCACCAAAGCCCGGAACGCGCCGGATTGGACGTGCCGGGTGATGGCCTCGATGTCGGGCGCAAAATAGCGGTCGCGTTCGTAAGGCCGCACCAGAGCGCGGATTTCCTGTGCCGCCCGCTCGAGCTTGGAGGAGCTGCGCAGCGGCCGGCGGAAATCGAGGCCTTGGCAGGCGGCGAGAAGTTCGATTGCCACCACCGTTGCAGCGTTCTCGGCCATATCAAGCAGACGGCGGGCGCCATGCGTCGCCATCGAGACATGATCTTCCTGATTGGCGCTGGTCGGCACGGTGTCGACGGACGCCGGATGGGAATGCATGCGGTTCTCCGCCACCAGCGCGGCGGCCGTCACCTGCGCAATCATGAAACCGGAGTTGAGGCCGGATTCCTTGACCAGGAACGCCGGCAAGCCGCTCATCTTGGGATCGACCAGGATCGCGGTCCGCCGTTCGGAGATGTTGCCGATCTCGCAAAGACCGAGCGCGATCTGGTCGGCGGCGAGCGCCACTGGTTCGGCGTGGAAATTGCCGCCCGACACGACCGATCCATCATCAAGCACCAGCGGATTGTCGGTGACGCCGGAGGCTTCGATCTGCAGGGTTTTCGCGGCGGCGCGCAATACGTCGAGCACGGCGCCCATCACCTGCGGCTGACACCGGAAGGAGTAGGGATCTTGCACCTTGCCGTCATCGCCCGGCGCGCGATGGGATTCGCGGATTTCCGAACCCTGCATCAAAGCCCGCAGCATCGCCGCAACCGTGATCTGGCCCGGCTGGCCGCGCAAGGCATGAATGCGCGCATCGAACGGCGTATCGGAGCCTTTGAAGGCGTCGGTCGACATGGCGCCGGCGACAATGCCGGCGGTGAAAGCCTTCTCGGTCTCGAACAGACCGGCCAGCGCAATCGCGGTCGAAACCTGGGTGCCGTTGAGCAGCGCCAGACCTTCCTTCGGCCCCAGCGTGATCGGCTGCAGTCCCGCTTTGGCCAGCGCTTCGACAGCGGCGACTTCCTTGCCGTTCACGCGCGCCGAACCGATACCGAGAAGCACACCGGACATGTGTGCCAGCGGCGCCAGATCGCCCGAGGCGCCAACGGAGCCTTTCGACGGAATGCAGGGATAGACTTCGGCTTCGACCAGACGCGCCAGCGCCGCCACGGTCTCCCGCCGGATGCCGGAGGCGCCGCGCGATAGCGATGCGATTTTCAAGGTGAGGATCAACCGCACGATCTCGTCGGGCAGCAGCGGACCGACGCCGCAGGAATGCGACAGCACCAAGTTGCGCTGCAAGGCGACGAGATCGTCGTCGGGAATTTCGGTGTTGGCCAGCAGGCCGAACCCGGTGTTGACGCCGTAGACGGTAGCGCCCGAGCGGATCACGTCGGCGATCACTTTGGCGCCACGATCGATGCGGGCGAACGCGTCGAGTGTGAACTCGAGTTTCGGCGCCGTTTCGTAAATGGACCGCAAATCGCTCAGCGCCAGCGGTTCACCGATTTTCATGAATGGTCTCCAAGCGAAGGAAGATTGAGATGTGCCGACCGCGCCGCGTCGATGGCCGTATCGTAGCCGGCATCGGCGTGACGCATCACCCCGGTCGCCGGATCGTTCCACAGCACCGTTGCAAGTTTTTCGGCCGCTTCGGGCGTACCGTCGGCGACGATCACGACACCCGCATGCTGCGAAAAGCCCATGCCGACACCGCCGCCATGATGCAGCGAAACCCAGCTCGCACCCGACGCGGCGTTGAGCAATGCATTCAACAACGGCCAATCGGACACGGCATCGGATCCGTCACGCATGGATTCCGTCTCCCGGTTCGGGCTCGCCACCGAGCCGGAATCCAGATGATCGCGGCCGATCACGATCGGCGCCTTAAGTTCGCCGCGTGCCACCATGTCGTTGAACTTGAGTCCGGCGCGATGACGCTCACCCAAACCGAGCCAGCAGATGCGTGCCGGCAGTCCCTGGAAGCTGATCTTTGTCTTCGCCATATCGAGCCAGCGATGCAGATGGGCGTTGTCCGGAAACAGTTGCTTCACCGCTTCGTCGGTGCGGAAAATGTCTTCCGGGTCACCCGACAGCGCCGCCCAGCGGAACGGACCAATGCCGCGGCAGAACAGAGGACGGATATAGGCCGGAACAAAACCTGGGAAGTCGAATGCGTTGCTAACGCCCTCGTCCTTCGCCACTTGGCGGATGTTGTTGCCGTAGTCGAAGGTCGGAATGCCTTGCGCCGCAAATTCCAGCATCGCTTTGACGTGTTTGGCGATGGATTGGCGCGCCGCGGCGGCGACAGCCTCCGGCTCTTTGGCGCGGCGGTCTTCCCATTCGGCCAGCGTCCAGCCTTCCGGCAGATAACCGTTAGCGGGATCGTGGGCGCTGGTCTGGTCCGTCACCGCATCCGGCTTGATGCCGCGGCGCACCAGCTCGGGCAGAACTTCGGCGGCATTGCCGACCAGGCCCACCGACAGAGGCTCTTTGGCCCACACCGATTTGGCAATCAGCCGCAGCGCCTCGTCGAGATTGTCGGTGGCGACGTCGAGATATTTGGTTTCCAGCCGCTTTTCGATCCGGCTGCGCTGACATTCGACCGCCAGCATCGACGCGCCTGCCATGGTCGCGGCCAAGGGTTGCGCGCCGCCCATGCCGCCAAGCCCGGCGGTCAGAATCCAGCGGCCGGAAAGATCGCCGCCGTAATGACGCCGGCCCATTTCGGCAAAGGTCTCGTAAGTACCCTGCACGATGCCCTGGCTGCCGATGTAGATCCACGACCCGGCCGTCATCTGGCCGTACATCATCAGACCCTTCTTATCGAGTTCGCGAAAATGCTCCCAGGTCGCCCAATGCGGCACCAGATTGGAATTGGCGATCAACACCCGCGGAGCACGGGCATGCGTGCGAAACACGCCGACCGGCTTGCCCGACTGCACCAGCAGCGTTTCATCAGGGTCGAGTGCCCGCAGCGTTTCGACGATACGATCGAACGCCTGCCAGGAACGGGCGGCGCGGCCGATGCCGCCATAAACGACCAGATCCTGCGGCCGTTCGGCCACGTCGGGATCGAGATTGTTCATCAGCATCCGCAGCGCGGCTTCGGCTTCCCAGGTCTTGCAGGTGCACTCGGGCCCCCGCGGGGCGCGGACGATGCGGGCATTAGTTATGTCGGTCATGACAGATCTCCGTCCATTCGGCCGCGGAAGACGCGTGAGATGAGATGCCCATTCTTTGGCGCCAAGACTGCGGGATCGGCAACGTCCCAAACGGCAAGGTCGGCCGATTTTCCGACCCGCAGACTGCCGGTTTCCGCTTCCAGCCCCAATGCACGTGCGGCGTTGATCGTCATTCCCGCCAGTGCCTCGTGCGGCGTGAGGCCAAAGACCCCTTCCGCCACCTCTTTCAGGAGCAGCGGCGAATGCATCGGCGAGGTACCGGGATTGCAATCGGTGGCGATGGCGACCGGCACGCGCGCGCGCCGCAATGCCTCGATCGGCGGCAAATGGGTATCGCCGAGATGATGATAGGCATAAGGCAGCAGCACGGCCACGGTACCGGCTTCCGCCATTGCCGCCACGCCCGCTTCGCTCAGATGTTCGAGATGATCGGCCGACAGTGCGCAATGGCGCGCCGCCAAAGCACCGCCACCCATATCGGAGCGCTGATCGGCGTGCAGTTTCACTTTCAGGCCGTGCGCCTTGGCAGCGGAAAAAATGCGCTCGGTTTCTTCCGGCATGAAGGCAATCGCTTCGCAGAAAACGTCCACCGCCTCGGCAAGCTGTTCCCGCGCCACGGCCGGGATCATCCCTTCGCAGACAAAGCGGACATATCCGTCGCGGTTTCCGGCGAACTCCGGCGGCACGGCATGAGCCCCGAGCAGGGTCCGGCAGATTCGCATCGGCACACGATCGCCAACACGCGCCGCCGCCCGCAGCATCTTCAATTCGCAGTCGAGGTTGAGGCCATATCCCGATTTTATTTCGATCGTTGTGACGCCTTCGCGCGCCATCGCCCGGGCCCGTTCCACCGCCACGTCGGCCAACGTGTCTTCATCGGCCGCACGGGTCTCGCGCACGGTCGACATGATGCCGCCGCCGGCCCGGGCAATGTCTTCGTAGCTCATGCCGCCGGCCCGCATCTGCCGCTCGCGGTCGCGGTTGCCGGCATAGACGAGATGGGTATGGCAATCGACGAAGCCCGGCAGCACCCACGCCCCACCCAGCCGATGCACCGCGCGGGCGATGTCGCCGGACGGCAGATCGGCACGGGACCCAACAAAGACAATTCGTCCGGCCGCGATGCCGATGGCCGCGTCGCCGATGACGCCGGTCGAATCCATGGTGGCGGTGCGGCAGTCCGTGAGTAAGATATCCCACATCGCTGATGATCCTGTCGGCGCCGGACACGATACATCCTGCACGCCGGGAAACGAGGATAATCTTCCATGCCCGAAGGCCCCGCAATGATGACGGAAATGTCCGAAAACAAGCGCTGGCATTCGGTTCGTGACTTGTTGGGCACGAACGACGAAGCCGCCGTCGCGTTCATCGGCGCGCCGCTGGGACTTGAGTCGATCACGCCCGGCCGTTGCGACCTTGCTCCGGGTGTGCTGCGCGACGCCTTACGGCGCATGAGCGTCTATGACCTCGAGACCGGAACCGATCTCAAAGACGTCTCCGTGTTCGATGTCGGCGATGTCGCTGTGAATGAACGCACGCCTGCGGAAGCTTTCGCGCCCATCAGAGCGGCGGTTGCGGAACAGGTCGCGCGCGGGTTGACGGTTGTCGTTGGTGGCAACAATGCCGTGACCCGCCCCGGGGTCCATGGCCTCGATGCTTCGCTCGCACACGTCGGGCTGATGACCCTCGACGCCCATTTCGATCTGCGCGATACCGACGGCGGCTTGAATAACGGCAACCCGATCGCGGCCCTGCTCGAAGACGGACTGCCTGGTAGGCATATCAGTCAGATCGGGCTGTTGCCCTTCGCCAATACCGCCAGGGCGCACGATAAAGCCAAACGCGCGGGGATTACTGTCCGTACCGCTGACGACTGCCGCCGCCAAGGCTTCGCCACGGTGGTTGCGGCCGAACTCAACCGGCTTGCCGGCCTTTGCGACACCATTTACGTCGATTTCGATATCGACGTGATCGACCGGGCTCAGATGCCGGCTGCCCCGGGGGCGCGCCCCGGCGGGATCGCGGTAAGCGACTTCTTCGCCGCCGCCCGCGTGATAGCCGCCCATCCCAAAGTACGCGTCGTCGATCTCGCCGAATTCGATCCCAGCCTCGATGTCGCCGCTATCGGCGCCTTGACGACCGCGCGCTGGTTCGCCGAACTCCTCGCCGGCTTCTCGGCCCGTAAGGTTCCCTGAACACCCGGAACGGGAATTCGGGCGGCGCGTTCTTCTCCGAACCCAATCGAGCGGAGTGGATAAATGCGCGGGATGGTGCGGGTCGGTATCGTGCTGGCTGTTTTGGGCTTGGGGGCATTGATTTTCGGACAAATTCGCTACACCGAGACCGAGCCGGTGGTGAAAGCCGGGCCGATCCAGGTCGACAAGAAGGAAAGCCACGTGATTTCGCTGCCGACCGTGGGTGGCGTAGTCCTCCTGATCGCCGGACTGGGATTCGTCTTCGTCGGCGTGCGGCGAAGCTAAGCCGCGGGTTGAATCGGCCGGGCCGGAGGCAGCATACGTATGCAAATCGACCCGTTACGATTGCCGATAGCGGGCTGAGGGCTATCATCGGGGCCGGGAAGAAACGGCTCAGAGAACAGATATGGCCAGCCTCAGCGCGGCTCCGGTTACCACAAAACCGAGCGTCACTTTTTTCGCTATTTGGAATATGTGCTTCGGATTCCTTGGCCTGCAATTCGGGCTGGGACTGCAGAATGCCAATGTCAGCCGCATCTTCCAGACGCTGGGTGCGAAGATCGACGACATTCCGATCCTCTGGATCGCCGCCCCTCTAACCGGTCTTCTGGTGCAGCCGCTGGTCGGCTACCTGTCGGACCGGACCTGGACCAAGCTCGGCCGCCGCAGGCCCTATCTCCTGGTCGGAGCCCTCCTCAGTTCGGCGGCCCTTCTCATTATGCCGATGTCGCCCGCGTTGTGGGTGGCCGCGGTCATGCTTTGGATTCTCGACGCCTCCATCAATACCTCGATGCAGCCGTTCCGCGCCTTCGTCGGCGATCAACTACCGCTCGCCCAGCGCCCAGCTGGATACGCGATGCAGAGCTTCTTCATCGGCGTCGGCGCGGTGGTGGCGAGTGCCCTGCCCTGGCTGTTCGAACAAGTCGGGATATCCAACACCGCCCCCGCCGGCATCGTGCCGGATACCGTGCGCTATTCCTTCTTCCTCGGTGCGGTCGTCCTGTTCGTGGCCGTATTGTGGACCGTGATTTCCACCCGCGAATATCCGCCCGAACAACTCGAAGCCTTCGACGACGCCTCCCCCGAACTCCCCCCGGCCGGAGCTCCCAAGCGCGGCTGGGGTGCTTTCTGGCTGTTGGTTGGCATCGCCGGGTTCGTCGCCATGCATCAGTTCGCGGGCACGTTCGAGAAACTCTACGGCTTCCCGCTCGACAAGCAGCTTTATCTGTTGTGGGCGGGCGCTTTTGTGTGGGGCACGGCGCTACTGTTGCAGCGAACGGGCGAGCCCAAGGGCTTGTTCGGCACCATCATGCGCAACATCGAGACCATGCCGGAAACCATGCGCAAACTGGCGCCGGTACAGTTCTTCTCCTGGTTGGCGCTGTTTGCGATGTGGATCTACACCACCGGCGGCGTGACGGAGACCTTCTTCCATTCCAAGGACGCGACCTCAGCGGCTTACAATGAAGGCGCCAATTGGGTCGGAATCCTGTTTGCGGCCTACAACGGTTTCGCCGCATTGGCTTCGATCGTGGTTCCCTCGATCACAAAAAAACTAGGATTGCGCTGGACGCACCTGATCAACGTCTGGCTTGGCGGCTTCGGACTGCTGTCGTTCCTCTTCATCCACGACCCGGATTGGCTGATCGCCTCGATGCTGGGCGTCGGCTTTGCCTGGGCGTCGATCCTGTCGCTGCCATATGCCATCGTATCCGACAGCGTCCCGGCCAAAACCATGGGCGTCTATATGGGCATCTTCAATTTCTTCATCGTGATCCCGCAGCTCGTGGCCGCCAGCGTGCTCGGCTTCGTGCTCAAGCTCGTCTTCCACGGCCAGCCGATTTATGCCCTGGCGGTCGGTGGTGTCAGCTTCCTGATCTCGGGATTGTTGGTATTGCGGCTTCCGAAGGAAAAGAAGGCTTGATTACCGCTTGGCGCCGCAGGAGCGCCGGACGATCAGCTTGACGGGGAGGACCGCACTCTCCGCCGGATCGCCCGAGACCAGCTTCAAAAGCGTCTCGACCAGCTTGTCGCCGGCCAGCGAGGTGTCCTGCGCCATCGTCGTGAGTGGCGGATTGACGAGACTGGCAGCGGCAATGTCGTCGAATCCGGTCAGCGAGACATCGCGCGGCACGTCGATACCGGCATCGCGCAGCCAATGCAGCGCGCCCGCGGCGATGAGATCGCTGGCTGCGACGATGCCGTCGAACTTGAACCCACTGCCGATCAGCCGCGCCGCGGCCGCCATGCCGGATTCCTCAGAACTGATGGCATCGATTTGGGGGCCCGGTTCCAAGCCCGCTTCCGCCATCGCCGTCTGGAAGCCGCGATAGCGCTCGGAGAATTCGGGATAGTGGTTGGAGGCGCCACCGAGAAAGGCGATCTGCCGCCGCCCCAGACCGATCAGGTGTTCGGTGATGGTTCGCCCGCCTTGGAAGTTGTCGCTGCCGATGGACAGGCCCGGCTGGCCGTCCTCGACCGCGCCCCAACGCACAAATCGCGTGCCCTGCGCCACCAATTGTTCGAGATGAGGCCGGTAGTCGAGGTAATCACCGTATCCCAGCAGGATCAGGCCATCGGCCTTGCCGGAATCCTCGTAATCCTCATTCCAGTCCTGGGCGAAACGCTGAAACGAGATCAGCAGATCAAAACTGCGCTTGGCGCACGCTCGCGTAATCGACCCCAGCATCGAGAGGAAGAACGGGTTGATCTGCGATGGATCGGGGCTCGGATCCTCGAAAAACAAGACCGCAATGGTGTTGGAGCGCTGGCGGCGGAGGTTGGACGCGTTCTTGTCGACCTTGTACTTGAGCTCGCGCGCGATCGATTCGATTTTGCGGCGGGTCTCCTCGTTGACATTGGGATCGCCGCGCAGGGCTCGCGAAACCGTCGATTGCGAAACGCCGGCGCGATAGGCAATATCGAACGACGTCGGCCGCTCATGCGCGCGCAGCTTATCGTCGTTTCCACTTTCCATAGGGAGCCCTCCGCCCCAAGTATGGCACATCTATGGGGCAGAGTGGCAATACGCACAATCGCGGGGACGCCACACGGCCGCACAAACCTGCGGTCATTGCAAAAATCAGTGATTCGCCCCCGTCACCGCCGCCAAATGCGGTTCTAGACAGTCATTACGCCCGTACTAGATGCCCCTGCTCACGCGGCAGCTTGAGCATTACGTCGGGAACCAGCGTGTGGTCCTTGCCCCATACGGCAATGGTGACCGGCGCCGTGCCGCGATACAGAATCTGTACTCCATCGCGGGTTACCGACACTTCCACCGGCTGATCCTTCCACAACAGGCGGAAGGCATAGCGCTTCCAACCGGATGGAATCTGAGGATTGAGCGTGAGTTTGCCGTTCACGACGCGCTTGCCGCCGAAGCCTTCGATGATGGCCAGCCACGAGCCGCCCATCGACGTGATATGCAAACCTTCATCGACCTCGTGGTTGTAGTCGTCGAGATCGAGGCGCGAGGTCCTGAGGTACAGGGCATAGGCCTTGTCCATCATGCCGAGATGGGCGGCGAATACGGCATGGATACAGGGCGACAGCGATGATTCGTGGACGGTACGCGCCTCGTAGAAATCGAAATGGCGCTGCAAGGTTTCGCGGTCGTACTGTTCCTCGAATAGGTACATGCCCTGCAAGGTGTCAGCCTGCTTGATGAATGGCGACCGCAGGATGCGATCCCAGCTCCAATGCTGGTTGATGGGCCGTTCGGCGGGATCAAGGTCTTCCGTCGTCAGCGGTTCCTTGTCGAGATAGCCGTCCTGCTGCAGGAATATCCGGCGCACGGGGTCGTAGGGGAAATACATGCTGGCGCTGATCGCGGCCCACTGCGAGGTTTCACCGGCGCGGTCAAAGTACGTTTCGGCAGAAATCGCCGCCAAACGATGCGGAGCATTCTTTTCGACGATCGCAACGGCTTCGCGGGCGTAGTCCAGGCACCAGCACGCGATCTTGTTGGTGTACCAATTGTTGTTGACGTTGTTTTCGTACTCGTTGGGACCGGTGACGCCCAGGATGACATACCGTCCCTTTTCGGGTGAGAAGGTGGCGCGCTGAGCCCAGAACCGGGCAATGCCGATCAGGACCTTGAGACCGTACTCGCCGAGATACTCGGTGTCGCCGGTGTGCCGGATGTAGTTGTAGATCGCGAACGCGATAGCGCCGTTGCGGTGGATCTCCTCGAAGGTGATCTCCCACTCGTTATGGCACTCCTCGCCGTTCATGGTGACCATCGGATAGAGCGCGGCGCCGTTCTTGAAGCCGAGCTTTTCCGCGTTTTCGATCGCTTTGGCGAGGTGCTTGTAGCGATAGATCAGAAGGTTCCTGGTGACCTTCGACGGCGCCGTCGCAATGTAGAACGGGATGCAAAACGCCTCGGTATCCCAATAGGTTGAACCACCATACTTCTCGCCGGTGAATCCCTTGGGGCCGATGTTGAGGCGCTCGTCTTCGCCGGTGTAGGTCTGATTGAGATGGAAGATGTTGAAGCGGATGCCCTGCTGTGCCGCGACATCGCCGTCGATAACGATGTCCGAATGGTTCCAGACGTCGGCCCACTTGGCGGCGTGTTCGGCGAATAAGACGTCAAAGCCGGCTTTCGCGGCGGATGCCGCCGTCGTACTCGCAGCACTTTTCAGCTTGTCTTTGTCGTGATCCTCGGAGGTGACCACGGAAACGTATTTGGTCAGCGTTGCCGCTTCACCTTCCTGCAACGAGACCGTGAACTCGCCCGCTACGTATCCATCTTTGCGAAGGCACTGTGGGGCCACATCAGCTGCACCAGAATGGAACGACAGGCGCATCGCCAACCCGACCCTGAAATCAAGCTTGCGCGTCTGGGCCAAAAGATAGCCCGCTTCCGGCTCGATCTCTGTTTCGAGAACATTCCAGAAGCGCTCGTCGTAATTGGAATCGCGGTTCACCACGTTGCCGTCGAGACCGGCAACGAGGCTGAGGGTCACCGGCGTAAGCGCCGTCACACGATAGCGCACGACCCCTATCTCGGGACGGGCCATCGAGACGAACCGCTGTGCCTCCACCTTGATTTTTCCGCCACCGACTTCGGCCACGAAGCTGCGGCTGAGAAGCCCGTGCTTCATATCGAGAGTGCGGCGGAAGGCACAGACGGGACAGGTGAAGAGATCGAGCTCGGCCCCGTTCACTCTCACATTCACCCCAATCCAGCTCGGCGCGTTCAGGACTTTGGCGAAGTATTCGGGATAGCCATTTTTCCACCACCCGACCCGGGTTTTGTCAGGATAATAGATGCCGGCGATATAGCTGCCTTGCAGCGAAGGGCCCGAATAATGCTCCTCGAAATTGGCGCGCTGGCCCATGTGGCCGTTGCCGATCGCGAACAGGCTCTCACACGCTTCATGCCGCTCGGGATCAAAGCCTTCCTCGATCACCGACCATTCGTCGCAAACCGCTTTGCTCGTCATGGCTTTGCCACCGTGCTCTTTTTGTTGTCCCACGCTGCGCGCAATTGCTCGACAGAAATTTTCGATAGGCCCGGAACGACCAGGTCGGCCTTCGCGAGGTTCGCGGGACTGCCGATGCCGATGGCCAACATGCCGCCGACGTGGGCCGCCTCTATTCCCGCCTCAGCATCTTCGAACACGACGCAAGCTGTCGGCGACACACCGAGATCGCTGGCGCACGTGAGGAAAACTTCCGGATCGGGCTTGGTGTGGGTGACCCGATTACCATCGACTACGACGTCGAACAGAGGCGCAATCTTGAGGAGTTCTATGATAACCGCCGCATTGCGGGAGGCGGTCGCAAGCGCCGTCTTGTAGCCGGACTGGCGGCAGTTCTTGAGGAAATCAACGGCACCCGGCAGAACCTCCGTCGGGGTCATCTGCATCACGTAGGAGAGATAAAGCGCGTTCTTCTTTTCCGCGAGTGCAACCTTCGTCGCCGTATCGAGCGCCAAACCGCCGACCTCGAGGAGTATCTCGAGCGACCGCATGCGCGAAACGCCCTTCAGCCGCTCGTTATTCTGTTCGGTGAATTCGAATCCCAGCTCGTGCGCGATCTGGCGCCAAGCTACGAAATGGTACTTCGCTGTGTCGACGATGACACCATCGAGATCGAACAAGCAGGCAGACAAACCACTCATGGAGTACCCGAGCAAATCACATAGTCGAGGGGCTGCAGGGAGATATGATAGCTGCCGGGTGCGCTCGGTTTCGAGACGCAATTTCCATGCAGCGGCGCGAACAGTCGTGACTTCGCGTCAACTTCTATCTGGGCCTCGATCGGCCGCACCGAGGTGTTATAGGCAATCACGATTTCATGGCCGGTGGCAGGATCAATCCGTGATATTGCGAACAGGCCGGGCTTTTCCGAAGTGGCGCGAACGATCTGGCGTCCCTGGCGCAGCGCCGGTTGTTGCGCGCGGATGCGGGAAATATCCCGGATCGCGCGATAAAGCGAATGATCGATCGTAAAGCTCGACGTTGCCGTGGTTCGCTTGGTGCCGACCAGAGGCGCCTCGTTGTACTCTTCGACCTTGGACGGGAACATGTCGGCGCGGGCACTCATATCGTTGCCGACGCCCGCGAAGCCTTGTTCGTCACCGTAATAGACGGTGGGAACACCTCGCATGGTGAACATCATGGCGTGCGCCAGCGTCACCCGTTTCAGGATTTCCTCGTCGCTTGCTTCCGGGAACGCCGTACGCGCGAACCAAGCCATTCGGCCCTGATCATGGTTGGAGACGAAGGAGGGATGAGCGAGCGCGGCCGCAGCGCCGCCTTCGTAGAGGCTGTCATCAGCGAACACGCGCGCCAACATGTCGGTGCCGGCTGAGCCCGCGATCACATGTTTGACGGCCTTGGCAAAGCCGAAATCGAGCACCGACGGCAGCTTGTCCTCGCGCGTATGGCGGGCTAGTTCGGCCACGTCCGGCTCATCCATGGCGATTTCGCCGAAGACGTGGAAATTGGGGATGCCATCAGCCTTGGCGCGCGCCTGCATTACCGGAATGAACGCCCGCCAGAATTCGGAATTGACGTGTCTTTCGGTATCGATGCGGAATCCGTCGATGCGATATTTGTCGATCCAGGCGGCGAAGATGTCGATCATCCCGCGCACCACGCGCGGATTTTCGGTCATGAGATCGTCGAGCCCGGAGAAATCACCCATTGTCGAGCTTTCGCCGGAAAACGTCGAATTGCCGCGATTATGATAGTAGATCGGATCGTTCAACCAGGCCGGCGCTTTGGCGTGTTCTTCGCCCTTGGGGACATAGGGCGTATAGGCAAAGTTGGGATCGGTCAGCCGCGCGAAGTTGGCTTCGGTCTGGACGCTATCGCCGAGAAATCCGTCGTTGATCGAGGCGCCATTGACGCCGCCGACACGGGTATAAGGATAGTCGGCCCGCGACCGGTACGGACACGCGAGCTGATGCGGGCACTCCTTATATTGAATGACATCGGCCGTGTGGTTGATGACGATGTCCATGTAGAACTTCATGCCACGGGCATGAACTGCGTCGACCAGCGCCTTGAATTCGGCATCGGTTCCAAAATGCGGATCGACATGGGTGAAATCGGTGATCCAATAGCCGTGATAGCCGGCCGACTCGCTGCCCGGATCGCCTTGCACCGGCTTGTTCTTGAAAACAGGTGCGAGCCATACCGCGGTGGCGCCGAGCGATTGGATATAGTCGAGGCGCTTCATTACCCCTTTGAAATCGCCGCCGTTGTAGAAGCCCTTTGATGCCGGATCGAACCCGGTCTTGAGGCGATCCCCCTTGAGCCCGCCGCGATCGTTCGTGGTATCGCCATTCTCGAAGCGGTCGGGCAGAAGGAAATAGATGACTTCATCTTGCGGCAGACGCGCGCGCAGGGCATCGAGAGAAGCGCCTTCCGCATGAACAGGCAATGCAGCCATCAAAGCGACGGCGGTTGCCGCGAGCGGAACAAACATCTTCAAGGGAGAGATCGATAGCATACCGGTTCGAGCCATGTTCCGTTTGGCTGGCCCCTTTTGTGCGGCCGCCATCTGCGGCCGAACTGTCTCACTTCGCCGCAGAAAGTCTGGCGCAGCCCTCGATAGAAGGCCGCGCCATCCCGTCAATACTTGTAGGAGATACCGAACAGAAGGTTGGTGCCGAACAGTTTGTAGTATTGCGGCTTCTTGATATCTCCGGCGACGTAGCTGTTCATCGGCGTGTCGGTGATGTTCTCTGCCGAGAAACTGAACGTCAGGGGTTCCCAGTTGTAGGAAACCTGCACATCGACCGTGTTTTCCGATGCGCCTTCGATCGACTGCAAAGTACCGTCGAAGTTTGGAACTTCCTGCACATACTTGCTGCGATAGCGATCATTGATGCGGAACGAAATGCCGTGCGCTTCATAGTAGAAGGTCAAGTTGCCCGAAAACTTCGAAAGCTCCGGAACCTGCTTGTTCGGACTGGTCTTGGAATCGGGAATAACGACCGAACTCGAAAGATAGGTCGCTTGCGCCTCAAGGCCGAAGCCGTCGAGCCAGTGCGAGATGTGCGACAGCTGGAAATTGCCGCCCACCACGATGCCTTCAATGTCGCCACCGTCGCCGTTGTCGTAGGAACTGATCATACCCTGCCAATTGGTGATCAATCCCACAAATTGGGCTGGAATCTGGTAGGCGAACGGACGGAAGTCGGTGATCGTTTCCTTGTTATAGATGAAGGATTCGAGGTTCTTGTAGAATGCTTCGATGAAGACGGCTTCACCTTGGCCGTAGTACCATTCGTACGACACATCCACGTCGTCGGAGTACCAGGGCTTCAGCTTCGGATTGGCGGCACTTCCACTCCATGGGAACGTCGAATACTTCGTCACGTCGAAGCTGATGCCGGTATGACCGCCCATGGTATCGAACCGCGGCCGTGCCATCGAGCGGCCGACGCCTAGACGGAGCTGTTGGTCGTCTGCGACCTGCCACGTCAGGTTCATGCTGGGAAGGATGTCCCAGTAGTCGGTTGTTGTCGTTATCGGCGTGTAGGTGAAAATGGGCCAGCTACCGGTCTCGTTGTTAGTGGTCACCTGCTGTTCCGTATGGACGAATTGTGCTCCCGCATTACCGGTGAGAGGCAGCCCTAACAGCGATGTGCTGATCCGCGTAATGACGTAGGGTGTGACGACCTTCTCCTTGACTAGCCAATACGCTTGCCCGATCGCGTCGGGCCGCGGAACAATCGTAATCTCGTTGGCGAAGAAGCTTTTGAGGTCCAAGCTCAGCGTATCAGGCAAGCCGTACGCACTCATATTTGTTGGGCCCAACACATATTTAGAGGGAGGTGCGGCGAGCGGGCTGAGGTTCGTCAATGCCGCGGCACCTTCAAAGTCGACATAGTTCTTCGAACGGTCGGTATAGCTGACACCAATCTCGACATCACTGAAAAAGCCGCCGAACTCGCGCCGCAGCGACCAGCTTGTGTCGCGAACAATGTCAACGGACGAGGCATTCTGGTACCAGCCGATACCGGCTGCGTTATCGAGGGCTCCGCCAGGCCATTGGGTCGGGAACCAATGCGACCAGTTCATGTTTTCGCCGATTGCGATATTGGGGTTTCCGACGATCGGCAAATCCCACCCGGAGATGCCGATCATCCCGCTATCGCCGGTACCGTAGCTCACAGTTGCCGTGCTGCTGTTGCTGGTGCCGTCGGGTCTGATACCGCTGTTGATTTCCATGCGAGGCCCTGAACGATCGGCTTCAGAGAAGCCGACATCGCCGCGAATGGACCAACGACCGAACGTATAGTCCAGCGTTCCGCCGAACGAGTATTGCTTCGACTTGGCGTCGTTGTTGCGGTTTTCGATCTGGGGCGTCACGGTAAACGTGCCGTACGATCCCGCCGACGTTGCCGTCGGCGTATCCATCGAAAACTCGACGCCACGGATGATCGTGTCGTCGTCATAACGCGAATAGAATCCGTCGAACACAATTTGGAAGTTGTTCGAAGGCCTCCATTGTACCGACCCAATTACACCGGTGCGGGCGAGAACGTCGCTGCGCACCTGGGCCTGATAACCGTTGGGGCGGGTACCCGGCGCAGGCCAGTCCCATGGGTGCGCCGCGTAAATCTGATTGGGCGCCGACATCAAGGCAAAGCCCAGAAGAACGCCGAGCTTGTCGTTGGCGAACTGATCGATATAGGAGACGTTGACCCGTCCACCTTTGTCGTCGGCCTGCGGCTGCAGTGCGCCTCGCGTGTCGTACTCACCCTGAACGCTGACAACGAATGCCGTTTTGTCGTAGTCGAGCGGCCGGATCGTCGTAAGGTCGACAGTCGCAATGGCGCCGTTGGTCAACGATGCGTCACTGGTCTTGTAGACCTTGACGGTATTCATCAACTCGGAAGGATACTGGTCGAACTGGATGATGCGGTTGTTGTCGGTCGACGCCTGAGGGCGGCCATTGAACAACGTTGCGCTCATGGACGGTGGCAGGCCGTTGATCGAAATGTCCTGCCAGTGACCGTTGTTGCTGCGCTGTGCGGCAAGACCCGGCAACCGGGCCAGAGCGTCAGCGATCGAGTATTCCGGCAATTTGCCGATATCTTCGGCCGAAATCGCTTCGACAATGCTCTGGCTTTTCTGCTTGATCTCGAGCGATTTCTCGATCGACGCCCGAATCCCTGTCACGGTGACGACTTCCGTACTTTCCTGCGCGAAGGCACCGCTTGTTGCGAGGATAAGGACGGCCAAACTCGTCGCCGTCGTTCCGAGACCAGCGCGAATGGCAGCCGAGCGCGAAGTCTTCAATGTCATAGAACCCTCCCAGTTATCCCCCCTTACGACGTCCGCGGCGGGATTTATCTGTAACCAGGCTTTCCGGTTACCTGTTTCGCCAGGAGGATTATCCGGGCCGATTCTGCTCTCAACTGCTTGCATACGTATTCATGGCTTCTTTGTGGCATGAATACGAATGCCTGTGGCAGTTCTGCCCGAGCCGATCGCGTGAAACGAAACGCGTTTCGATGAAGCCAACGTGCGTTGTGGTTTGTACGTATCCCGACGGCTCGGAAGCCGCGCGCAAAATGATAACGCAATCATTCGTTCGACATCTTTGCGATAGCGACGCTCCGCCGATCCGTCAATCAGTCCTGCGGCAAGGGATTTGCCAAGACTAATCCCGGCTTTTAGAACCGAAGGTGATGTCCAAGCTCCTCCGCCTCGATCCGTTTCTCGCGGCCCTGATCGCCACGGTCGCGTTGGCCAGCGTGCTGCCGTGCGAAGGCAGCTTCGCCGGAGTGATGGCGAACGTTACCGACGCAGGCATCGCTTTGCTATTCTTCCTGCATGGGGCGCGGCTATCGCGCGCTGCAATTGTCAGCGGCATTGGCGCCTGGCGGGTTCACGCCCTCGCGCTGGGAACGACGTTCCTGTTTTTTCCGGCAATTGGTTTGATTCTGCGGGCGGCGAGCCATGGCTGGCTTAATCCGGTCATTGCCGACGGCATGCTGTTTCTCTGCCTGTTGCCGTCGACCGTGCAGTCCTCGATCGCGTTCACCTCGATCGCGCGGGGGAACGTCCCGGCAGCAGTATGCAGCGCGTCGGCCTCGAATGTGCTCGGGATATTCCTGACGCCCGTTCTGGTCGGCATCTTTCTGTTGCGCGGACCGGCAGGCGGGTTCTCGCTGTCGTCGCTGGGTGCCATTGTGCTGCAGCTTCTCTTGCCGTTCGTCGTGGGACACCTGTCACGACCACTCACGGCGGCGTTCATCGCGCGCCACAAAGCGGTGATCGGCAAGGTCGATCGGGGAACGATTCTTCTGGTCGTCTACACCGCCTTCAGCGCCGCCGTGATCGAAGGCCTATGGACACGCTATAGTGCCTCCGATCTGGCGATCACGCTTGTCCTCAATGGGGCGATCCTGGCTTTGGCGCTGGTATTCACGACCGTGGTGGCACGCCGGGCGGGGCTGTCCACGGCGGACGAGACGGTGGTGGTATTCTGCGGTTCAAAGAAGAGCTTGGCGTCGGGCGTCCCGATGGCAGGCGTGCTATTTCCCTCGGCCTTGCTTGGCCCGATGATCCTGCCGCTGATGCTGTTTCATCAGATTCAGCTGATGGTGTGCGCGGTCCTGGCGCAGCGCTACGCCGATCGCAGCCAAGCCGACGGAACCACGCGGGCGCCCGCCGGCTAACGCCAGGACGACATTCGAAAAATCGAAGGAAACCTGTCTGGCCCATCCCGAGAAGGGATGGTGGGCGGTATAGGGATCGAACCTATGGCCCCTACCATGTCAAGGTAGTGCTCTCCCGCTGAGCTAACCGCCCGCCAGACGGGGCTGGGTGTATAGCCTCCGCCCGGCGGGCAACGCAAGTCAGCCGGCGTTACGAAGATCGAACTTAACCGCGACATCGACAGCACCCTGGGCAGCCATCCCACCCCGGATCGCCGGCTGGTAGCGCCAATGGGCCATCACCCACCCCTGAGCCGCCCGGTCCAGGGTCTCAAAACCGCTGGTGCGGATCACTTTGGCATCCAAAACCCGGCCGTCGGGCCCGACCAAGAGCCTGAGAAGCACGGTTCCCTGGTTCCCCAGCCGGACGTCCAGCGGCGGATAGGGCGGAATGGTGTGAGTCGCTGCCACGCTGACTGGCCCGTGGTCGGCGGGGCCTGTGGCAACGTTGGGGTGAATGTCGCCGCCGACGCCGGTTGGAGCGGTGGTCCGCGGCGGACCATCGAAAACTACATCCGGCGGCGGCACGACGATGTCCTTCAGCCGGACCGTCGGATCGACCGGCGGCGGGTCCACCGGTTTGACCTTGTCCTTCGGGAAGAAAGTCTCAATCGCTGGCGTAAATGGTTTGACCAGATCCTTGATGTCCAACCCAACCACGAGCGCCCAAACGAAACCGGCCTGCAGCAGGCCAGCCAACAGAAGACCGGTGGCGCGCTTAGTGAAACGCCCTGCCGGTGCGGCATAAGTCGTGTGTTGCATGCTTGCCTCCCCCAATCACGAAGAGCCGTGCGGGCTCTCTGACGGTCCCTGCGGGAGTCTCGCAAAAGGCGAGTTTCTCTCGCCGGAACACGAAAAAGGCTGAGCGCGCTCCGCGGCTGCATTGCGGAGCGATTGCGGCGGGTTCGCGTCAAAGGCGAGCCTTCTTCGCGTTGGACCGGCAATAGAATTTCACGCAGGAGGTGTTGGCGACGTCAGGCCGCCATCATCCGTTCGACTTCCGCCACGATCTCGCGCAGGTGGAAGGGCTTGGACAGGACCTTGGCCTGCTTGGGCGCATTGGAAGCCGGATGCAGCGCCACGGCGGCAAAGCCGGTGATGAACATGATTTTCATCGTGACGTCTTTTTCGGCGGCACGCTTGGCCAATTCGATGCCGTCCATGCCCGGCATCACGATATCGGTCAGCAGAAGATCGAAGGTGGCTTCCTTCAACAACGCCCAAGCCGATTGGCCATCGCCGAAATCGACAACTTCGTGACCGGCACGCGTCAACGCCAGCGCCAGGAATTTGCGCAGGGATTCATCGTCTTCGACCAAAAGGATGTGCGCCATACGCTGCCTCGCCCAAGCAAACTAAAGCCTATAATCCGGAACCCGTAAATGCCGGTTAACGTCGCGCTGAGCAAGCATTTGTCCTGATCGCGCTTAACCGGAAAAGCAAGCCTGCGCTTGATTGCCCCACCAGGTTAATGGTCCACTGAGGCGTGAACGCGACCACCGACCCTATCCTTGCCGCGCTGGAAGCCGGCCCTGTCTGTCTCATCCGTCCGGACGAGCAGCGCCTGCCGTTCGTATTTGCCTCTCCCCACTCCGGCCGCATCTATCCCGAAAGCTTTGTCACCGCCAGCCCACTATCGGCCTTGGCGCTGCGCCGCTCCGAAGATGCTTATGTCGACCAACTGTTCGCCGGTGTCGCCGGTTTCGGCTGCCCACTGCTCGCGGCCCAATTCCCGCGTGCCTATGTCGACGTCAACCGCGCGGCCGGCGAACTCGATACCGAAATGTTTGCGGGCGCCTTGAACCTCGCAGTGGATCCGACCGGACCGCGGGTCCATGCGGGGCTGGGCGTTATTCCGCGGGTGGTCCGCGATGGGGTTGAAATCTATCGCGACAAGCTCCAGCCGGAAGACGCGGAGTGGCGGTTGATGCGCCTTTACCGGCCTTATCACGCAGCCTTGGCAACGCTGGTCGAAGAGACGCTGGCGCGTTTCGGGTGCGCCGTGGTGATCGATTGCCATTCCATGCCCTCGATACCGGCCGTCGCCGAAATGGTATTCGGCGATTGCCACGGTACCTCGGTCAGTTCGGCCCTGATGCGGCACGTCGAGCGCGCCTTTGCCGGCCAGGGCTTCGCCACAGCCCGCAATGCACCCTATGCCGGCGGCTTCACCACACATCTCTATGCCCGCCGTGAAGCGGGCATTCACGCGCTGCAGATCGAACTGAATCGCGCGCTTTATCTCGACGAGGTACAGGTCGCGAAGACCGCCAGCTTCGCCGCGATCAAAGGACGGCTCACCAGCGCCTTGCGCCAGGTGCTGAGCTTCGACATCGCGCAGCTACGCCCCCGCCGCTTGGCGGCCGAGTAGGCGCCTTTCGGCACCGCAAAACACGATCGTTAGCTCAAAAAAAAGGCCGCTCCCAAAGGAGCGGCCAAGTTCAGGGAGGAAACGCCCAGGAAGGGCCGCGGTAGGAACTACCGCGCTGCAACAATATGCACTTCTGACTGCCTGTCTGCAAGGGTCTTTTAAGACCTAATTTGGAGCAGTTTTGGATGTTGAACCTATTGTAACGTCACATTGTTTTCACATTTGCCCAAGAGTTGGGCAGGGCCCGCTGCCGCGTTGTGCACTGCGATAACTGCGAACCGGTATTATACCGACTGGAATCGGGATCCTTGGAGTCACAACACTGTTGTGCATCTGCAAAAAGACTTTTGCGTTTGGGGGGTACGCAGGAGACAGCGAACGACTCGCAAGGAATCGAACCGATGAGTGTGCGCGACTGGCATGTATTGGCCTTTCTGAGACTGCCGCAGGCAGGCCCATCCCGGGCATCCCGCCCCTCCGCAGCCCCGGCCGGCCGCCGGCACCGCACGATTTTCCTGTCCGACGTCCATCTCGGCACCCGCGGCTGCAAAGCCGAGATTCTGGCCGATTTCCTGGCCGCCAACTCGTGCGACACCCTGTACCTGGTCGGCGACATCATTGACGGCTGGCAGCTCCAGCGCCGCTGGTACTGGACCGAGGACCAGACCCGCGTCGTTCACGAGATCCTGCGCAAAGCCGATACCGGCACCCGGGTCATCTACATCCCCGGCAACCACGACGAATTCCTCCGGCGCTATGTCGGCCGCACGATGGCCGGCATCGAGATCAAGGCGGAAGCCATTCACGAGACCGCCGACGGCAAGAAGCTCTGGGTGCTGCACGGCGACATCTTCGATTCGGTGATCGGTTACGCCAAATGGCTCGCGCATATCGGAGACCGCGCCTACACGCTCGCCCTGGCGTTGAACGACCGCCTGCATGATTTCAGGCGATACGCCGGCCTGCCTTATTGGTCGCTGTCGGCCGGTCTTAAGCGGGTGGTGAAAAACGCGGTCGAATACGTTTCCCGCTACGAGGAAATCGTGGCCCGTGCCGCTGCGGCCAAAGGTGTCGACGGCGTCTGCTGCGGCCATATCCACCATGCCGAAATCCGCCAGATCGGCGCCATTCGTTACCTCAACGACGGAGACTGGGTTGAAAGCTGCACAGCCCTTGTCGAAGATGCGCGCGGACATTTGGAGATTCTGCGCTGGGCAACATCCACACCTGTGGCTGATCCCACCGTGGCAACCGAAAGTGAAGTTGCGCTTATACCCGCGTAGACGCAGGGAGCGGCGTCCGATGCCGGCAGGCATCGGGCAGACCGAATGGAACGCTGTTGCCCATCCGCCCCTGAAAGTGATGATCGTGACCGATGCCTGGGCGCCCCAGGTCAACGGCGTCGTCCGCACGCTCGAAATGCTGGGCCGCGAGCTGACCGCGCTCGGCCATGAGGTGCGCTACGTCACGCCGGAAGGGCGCACCACGGTACCGCTGCCCACCTATTCGGAAATCCGCCTGTCGCTGTTCGCCCAAGGCACGCTGGAACAGGAAATCCGCGAATTCGCGCCCGACGCGATCCATATCGCCACCGAAGGCACGCTCGGCATCGGCGTGCGAAAAATCTGCCTGCAGTACGACATTCCGTTCACGACCTCGTTCCACACGCGGTTTCCCGAATACGTGACGGCGCGCTTTCCCTTCATCCGCGAGGAAGCCGTCTACCGCTTCCTGCGCTGGTTCCACAGCCCGGCCGTGGCCATGATGGTGGCGACCCCGGCGCTGCAGAGCGAACTCGTGTCGCATGGCTTCAAGAACCTGAAGATCTGGTCCCGCGGCGTCGATACCGACCAGTTCCGGCCGCTTCCCGGGCATCATCTGCCCTATCCGGGACCGATCTGGCTCTATGTCGGACGGATCGCGGTCGAGAAGAACATCGAGGCCTTCCTGAAGCTCGATCTGCCCGGCACCAAGGTCCTGGTCGGCGATGGCCCAGCGCGGACGACCTTGGCCAAGACCTATCCGGAGGCCAAATTCCTCGGCCCCCGCACCGGCGAGGCGCTGGTGGAGGCCTATGCCGGCAGCGACGTGTTCGTGTTTCCGTCCAAGACGGATACGTTCGGTCTTGTCATCCTCGAGGCGCTGGCCTGCGGCACACCTGTCGCAGCCTACCCGGTTCAGGGGCCGACCGACGTGATCGGGGACGCACCCGTCGGCGTTCTGAACGACGATCTCGCAACCGCTTGCCGCGAAGCGCTCAAAATCAGCCGCGACGACGCCCGCGCCTTTGCCCTCAAGCGGAGCTGGAAATCCTGTACGGAGCAGTTCCTGTCCAACATTGCGATCGATCATGAGCCGTAATCGCCGACTCTTCCGCGGCGGAAAAATGCGCTAGAACGGTTCCCGGTTGCTTCGGCGCGGTTATTTCATGCAGTCAGGCAGTATCTACAAGGCTGAGCGCCTTTCGCGGGCCGAACAGGTGTTCCTCGGGGTCTCGCTTCTGATCTGGACCGTCTACACGGTCTGGTTGGGCAAAGACACGTCTTGGGATTTCCGCAACTACCACTGGTATATTCCCTATCAGCTCCTGAACAACCGCCTCGACGTCGACATCGCCGTGGCGCACCAGGGCAGCTACTACAATCCGCTGTCGGACGTGCCGTTCTATCTTTTGGCCCGCTACACCACCTCGTGGTTCGCGGTCGCCGTGCTGGGCCTGATCCAGGCGCTCAATATCGTCCCGATGTACCTGATCGCGCGGTCGAGCCTGAAGATCGCCGAACGCGAACTAGCCGCCGCCGCCTTGTCGTTCTTCGGCATGACCGGCGGCATGATGCTGACACTCTATGGCACCCACTATTACGACAATGCCCTCTCCGTCTTCACGCTGACCGCGCTCGCCATCATCGTGCTGCGGCGGGAGGAGATGGCAGAAGGCCCGCTCGTCGCAGTGGCCAAATGGTGCGGCTTGGCAGGCCTGCTGACCGGCTTTGCCGCCGGCCTCAAACTGCCGATGGCGCCCTATGCGTTGGGCTTCGCCGCGGCGCTGGTTGCAGTCGGCGGCTCGCGCAAGCATCTCCTCACCCGCTTGATCGCGGGCGGCATCGGCGGCATCGCCGGCTTCTTGGCCGGTGCCGGCTACTGGATGCTGAAGATGCAAGAGGTCACCGGCAATCCGCTGTTTCCGTACTTCAACGACTATTTCAAGTCGCCGCTGGCGCTGTCTTCGCCCTATCGCGACATGCGCTTCCTGCAGTACGGCTTCTGGAACAACCTGACCTTCCCGATCCGCTTTTCGATCGATTACCGCATTGCCGACGATATTCCCTACGGCGACATCCGCATCGGCATCGGCTATGTCGTCGTGCTCATTGCGAGCGCGGTTTGGCTCGTCGGCAAGCGCTCGAAAGACGCGCTGTTCGACGTCCGCGCCACCCGGATCCTGCTCGCCTTCGCCGCGGTGACGTATCTGTTCTGGCTGAAGCTGTTCGCCATTCATCGCTACATCCTGCAGCTCGAAATGCTGGCCCCGATCCTGGTCGCCATGGGCGTCGGGCTGTTGCCGCTGGGGCGCAAGGCCAAACTGGTGACGATCGGCTGCCTGTTCTTCTTCGCCCTCCTGTTCACGCGCACCGAACACCTCGAAGGCGCGCCGCTCGGCGATCCCTACATTGCGGTCGATCTGCCGCCGATTCCCGATCCGGCCCACACCATGGTGGTGATGACCGGCGACGCGCCGCTGGGCTTCATTGCGCCGTCCTTGCCGTCGCAAGTCCCGGTTCTGCGCATCGACGGCTGGATGATGCAGCCGGAAGACGGATCCTTCCTGACGCGGGAAATGCGCCGCCGCGTCGCGGCCCATAAAGGGCCCCTCTTCCTGATCGCCGACGCCTATGATATGGGCCGCGCCAGTGCCGCGATCGTCGATTACGGCATGGCGGTCGATTGGCAAAAATGCCGGATCTTCACAACAAACCTGACAGGGGCCTATCAATGGTGTCCGCTATTGCGCCGAAACTGGTGACCCAGCTGGAACCCAGGCTGGCGGTGCTGATCCCCTGCTACAACGAGGCAGCTACCGTCGCGAAAGTCGTGGCCGATTTCCGCGCCGCGCTGCCGGGCGCCGAGATTTACGTCTACGACAACAACTCGAAAGACGAGACTTCCGCACGCGCCAGGGAAGCGGGAGCGGTTGTCCGCGCCGAACTCCGCCAGGGCAAGGGCAACGTCGTCCGCCGGATGTTCGCCGACATCGAAGCCGACGTGTACATCCTGGTCGACGGCGACGACACCTACGACGCCGCCGTTGTACCCAGCCTGATCGACCAGTTGATCAACGAAGGCCTCGACATCGTTTCGGGCAAGCGCGTCGCGACCGGCGCCGCCGCCTACCGGCGCGGGCACGTGCTCGGCAACAAGCTTTTGACCGGCCTCACCAGCCTGATGTTCAAGGTCCACCTCGGCGACATGCTGACCGGCTATCGCATCATGTCGCGGCGCTTCGTCAAATCCTTCCCCTCCTCGGTGGAAGGCTTCGGCATTGAGACCGAATTGACCGTCCATGCGGTGCGCATGCTGGTGCCGATGGCGGAAGTCGATACCGTGTACAAGGAACGGCCCGAGGGCTCGGTATCGAAGCTGTCCACCTATCGTGACGGCTGGCGCATTCTGATGACCATCGCAGGCCTGACGCGCCGCGAGCGTCCGCTGGTGTTTTACGGCCTGATCTTCATCCTCTTTGCGCTGTTCACGTTTGCGATCGGACTGCCGCTGGTGATCGGCTATCTCCAGACCGGACTGGTGCCGCGCCTGCCGACCGCCGTACTGGTCGCCTCGACCATGGTGATCGCCTGCCTGTCGCTGGTGGCAGGTCTCATCCTCGACACCGTGACGCGCGGGCGCTGGGAATTGCGGCGGCTCACCTATCTCGCGTTCCCCGGCCCGCACGATCTCCGGCGGCCGTAAGAGAAGACCCATCGTTGTGAAAGAGCTGTTCGACAAACTCCTCGCCTCCAAGCTTGTGCGTTTCGGTGCGGTCGGCGGCGCGGGCATGTTCGTCAATCTCGCCGCGCTGGCGTTCGCCAAGGAAGCGCTCGGCTTGCATGACCTCGTGGCCTGGTTCTTCGGGTTCTTCGTGTCGGTGACGTTCACCTGGTGGGGCAACCGCACTTTCACGTTCCACGAACACAAAAGCAGCGGCCACGTCGGCATTCTGGCCGAGTGGTTCCGCTTCTTCCTGACCAACAGTTTCGGCGCCGGCGCCAATGTTTGCGTCTATGCCCTGTTGTTGTGGTGGGCACCGTGGCCGCTGGCATTGCTGCGCGCCGATCTTCGGGCTTACCCGGCACTCTGCGTCGGCGTTCTGGTCGGTTTGGTCTTCAATTATACGCTGTCGAAAAAGCTGGTGTTCCGCGCCAAACGCGTCACCCCTCCCGCGCAACCGTAACCGCCTTCACCACAGCATAGACTGGCTGTCCCGAGGCAAGCTTGAGTCGCGCCGCCGAAGCGCCGGTGATGCGCGAGACCAGCCGCGTGGCGCCGCAGCGAAGCTGGACATCGACATGATCGCCGGCCGGCATGATCGCGGCGATGGAACAAGAAAGCACGTTGTTGGCACTGATGGCGCGCGGTTCTTCGATCGCCAGCATCAAGTCTTCAGCCCGGAGACGCACCCGCACTTGGGCACCGTCAGGCCGGAACAGCGACGGCACGAACAGCACTCCGCCATTAAAGCTCAACCGCGTCAGACCGTCGGCCTGATGCTCTTCGATAATCGCGTCGAGTACGGCACCGAGCGGCGGCACGCCCACCGGCGCGTCGACATCGGCGAGCAGTTCGAACACCGGGCCTTGGAGCCTCACGCGGCCGTTCTCGATCACCACGATTTCGTCGGCAAGCCGCGCCACCTCATCGACCTGATGGCTGACATACAGCATCGGCAATGCCGTCTCGCGCGCCAGCCGTTCGAGATAGGGCAGGATCTCGTCGCGCCGGGCGGCATCGAGCGACGCCAGCGGCTCATCGAGCAGCAGCATTTCCGGCGACGCCAGCAGCGCCCGGCCGAGCGCAACACGGGCTTTCTCGCCGCCCGAAAGATCGCGCGGATAGCGATGAAGCAGTCCTTCGAGACCGAGAAGATCAATCATGTGTGCGATGCTTGCGGCATCCGCCTTCACCGCCGCCCGGCGCCAGCCGAATTTGAGATTGTCGTCGACGCTCATATGCGGAAACAATCGCGAATCCTGAAACACCACGGCGAGGCGTCGCGCTTCCGGCGGCACGAACAGACGCGGCGTTTCGGTCAGAACGCGCCCGCCCACAACAATGCGCCCCTGGCGCGGCCGCATCAGACCAGCGACCGACGCAATGATGCGCGACTTGCCGGCACCGGAAGGTCCGAACAGTGCCGTCACCCGCCCCTTGGTGGCGAAGGCGACATCGAGCACGAAGTCTCCCAGGCGATGCTTGAGCGCGACCTCCAAACTCATCGCCACAATCTCCTGGCGGCCAGATTGCCGGCAGTGACGAACACCAGTGCGAGCATGATCGACACGGCGCATAGCCGCGCGGCAACGACCTCGCCGCCGGGCGACTGCAAGGCGGCATAGATCGCCAGCGGCAAAGTCTGCGTCTCGCCGGGAATGTTCGAGACGAACGTGATGATGGCGCCGAACTCGCCGAGGCTGGCGGCAAACGCCGTGATTGCACCCGAAACGATGCCGGGCAGCGCCAGCGGTACGGTGATGTTGCAGAGCCGGTCCCACCAGCCGGCACCGAGCGTGCGGGCGGCCTCGCCGAGACCAGCATCCGTCGCTTCGAGCGCCAAGCGGATGGCGCGGACCTGCAACGGAAAGGTGATCAGAGCGCTGGCCAAGGCCGCACCGGTCCAGGAAAACACAAAGCGGATGCCGAACGCCTCCCACAGCCAAGCGCCGACCGGCCCGCGGCCGCCGAACACGACCAGCAGCAGGTAGCCGACCGCCACCGGCGGCAAGACCAGCGGCAGATGCACGACGGCGTCGACCACGCCAGCACCGGCGAAGCGATGGCGGGCAATGAGTAAGGCAGTGAGAAGCGCAAACGGCAGTGCCGCAGCCACAGCGACGGCGGAAACCTGCAGCGACAGCATCAGCGCCGTCATTTCAGCGGGAGAAAGAAAACCGTTCATTGTCGGGAATTCTATAGTGAAGCCTCTGTACTCGTCTCGATTTCGCGAAAACTTCGCAACTTCCCCGCTTGACGAGCCCGCCCAGTCTACTACCGTTCCGGGCATGGGGAAGTGGGGGCACTGGACACTGACCGCCTTTGCGGTCGCCGCGGGGGCGCAGGATGTGCCGGCTACGGTCGGCACAACGACAACCTTGCCCGACGGACGGACCGCCACGGTCCAGGCCGCGCCAACTGAAGCCGCAGCACCTGAGCGTGAACTGACGCCGGCCGAGATGCTCGCCGCGACGTCGAAGAACTATCCCGCCAGCGCCTACGTTCTCAAAAGCGATCATTGGAGCGAAACCGACGAACGCGAATACGGCGCCTTCATCGCCGAACTCGGCGAATCCGGTTGCGCCACGGTCAACAAATGTCTGCATGATCCGCGCAATCCGTTCCGCGGCTCCGATCCGCCGGGCATCACGTTCGCCGCCGATTGCGCCGACCTGCCCTATTACCTGCGCTTCTACTTCGCCTGGAAACGCGGTCTGCCGTTCTCGATTGCGGCCGAAGTCGCACCGCGCGGACACACCCGCGACATGCGCTATACCGCGGCCGGCAACCGCGTCGAACTCCGGCTCAATCCCGTTGGCTACAGCGGCTATGCCATTCTCGATGTTCTGCGCAACGCGATTTCCTCGGCCACCTATCGCATCCATCCCGACCTCGAAACGCCCGACGGACAAGACTTCTATTCGCCGGCGCTGACGCCGGGGGCGATCCGTCCCGGCACGGTGATCTACGATCCCAACGGCCATCTCGCCACCGTGTGGAAGGTCGAACGCAACGGCCGCATCCATTATCTCGATGCCCATCCCGATTATTCGGTGACGCGCGGCTACTACGACGTGCGCTTCGTGCGCTCCTCGCCCGGCATGGGCGCCGGCTTCAAGAACTGGCGGCCGCAGAAACTCGCCGGTGCCAAGCGCCGGGCCGATGGCACTTTCGCTGGCGGAACCATCGTGCTCACCGCCAACAAAGAGATCGCCGACTTCTCGATTGAACAGTATTTCGGCAACGGACCGCGTCCAGCCGAGGATCGCGACTGGAAAAGCGGCACCTTCACGCTGGCGAAGGAAACCGTCGATTACTACGACTATGTCCGCGGCCAGATGGCGGGCGGCACGCTGCTGTTCGATCCCGTCCGCGAAATCGGCGACATGGTCGATTCCAACTGCGCCGACCTGCACTATCGCGGCGATGCCGTCGATCTGGCGGTCGCGACAGGCCTCGCCAAGCGGGCCGAACCAAACCGCCTGCCGCCCAACATCTACGGCACCGAGGGCGACTGGGAGGCCTATTCGACGCCGTCGCGCGACGCCCGCCTGAAGACGGCGTTCAAAGAGCTTTACGACAGCACCAAGCGGTTCCTGTGGATGAGCAAACGAGGCGACGCCAAGCTCGCCTACAAAGGCAAAAATCTCGCCGCCGACATGCTGAGCGCCTACGACACCCACGCCGCGCAGTGCCAGATCGGCTATCTCCGCTCCAACGGCTCCAAGGTCAGTTTCGGCTACGAAGAGGCGCGGCGGCGGCTGTTCGACATGTCGTTCGATCCCTACCAGTGCCCGGAGCGGCGCTGGGGCGCCAAGGGTCTGGAGCTGGCGACCTGCCCCGACGGGAAAGACAAACAGGCCTGGTACGAGGCCGAGAAATATCTGCGCAACCAGATCGATCGCACTTACGAGGCCCGGATGGACTTCGCCCGCGACGAGCTGAGCGGACCAGGGCCGGGCAAGGGCGTGGCCGCCCCGCCTGAGACGGACGTTCGAGGCTGGCTTCTAACTCAGCCGGGCGCCCAGGCCGCCCTCAAAGCCCGTCTGCCGGCCAAAGAAGCCGACAAAGGCAGGCGGTGGTGGCGGCTGCGATAGAAAAGCCGCGTGGAGCACTTCAACGTTTCTCTGAAACGGATGAACTGCTCCAGATTCTCTGATTGTCGCGCTTTCGGACGGAAAACCGGCGCCACTTTTCCTGAAAGCGCTCTGGCGGACGGCTCCGGCTACACGTCATCGGATATAAGAGAAATGGGGAAACCACCCGCACGGTTCAAGGGGAGGTAGTGTCCTAATTTGAAATCTGTTCCGCGTATTCCTGTAACTCGCGCACCAGCCTAACCGCCTCCTGGGGAGGACTGCGATCAAGTTCTTTGTAAAGCTCATTAATCGCCAGGGCAGCCATCCGTAGAACTTCTCCTAGACGTGCCTCGTTAGAGATCATCGATTTTTCCCCTCATTACTGGATGATCGCGCTTCCGCCACTGTCGCCGCTCTGACGGCCTCCCGTGGCCCTGTAATCGGCCCCATATGCAGCACAGCAAAGAACCGGCGCCGGCCGTCGTCCCGCTCATATGACCACGCATAGGCCCGTTTAGCCCCGCTGGGGCTGTCGGCCAGGTCAAAGACGGCAACAGTCCCGTCCCAGACCACTTTGCCGTCGAATACCTCTTGGAGAGGTACGGACTGGACGTAGCTAGCCGTCCCGCCGTGCTGGGATTCGACGGCCTGTTTCAGTTCGCTGGGGGCGACTTCGACCACGGATTTCTCTCAGATTTGCGTAAGATTCTGCCACTATGTTATATGAACGACGGAAGCCGCGTCGCTAGGTAGCTACCGAGCAACGCGGCCTGACCGCCTACTTTTTTATGCTGCGATCTTTTCGCAGGGAGATCACCTCTTTTCCAGTTCCGCCGGTCAGGACGGGTTAGGGGTTAGCGGGCGCGACCCGCCGGGATCGGGCTGCGGTGGTTGCACACCGCAGCCGATTTCGTATCTGGCGCTCATTGGCTCTTCGTCTTGAAGTGCTTGATGAGAAGCCACAAAGCGTCTTGCTCCTTCTGGTCCATCTTGGTGTCGAATAGTCCGAGCAGGATTTCAGATGGCATCTTTTGAGTCTGCGCCGGTGGAACGTAATTGCCACCGTTATTCTCTCCGTTAGCGCCGTTATTTGGAGTGTTATTCTTTGGCGTCCTGACCGCTCGCCTCTTGGCCGGAGATGATCGCGGCTTCTTGTTCTTCATGATGTACGGGCTGAGCTTCACATCGGCGTCCTTGGCAGCCGACAAGAAGAACGTCATAGACTTCCTTTGGACATCATCGGTGCCGTTGTAGGCGCTACGAAACCGCTCGTTGAACTGAGATGCTGAAGCATTTTCGAGGTTCAGCGCGAATAGAGACGGATATGACTGCTCCAGGACGATACGGAGCGATGACTTCCAATCCTCGGTGCCATATTCGTCTACCAGCGGCTTGAGTAGCTTCGTTGGCTGGTTGTCGTCGTCCGTCAGGCCCAGGAACTTGAGACAGGTCAAAATCTGGCTTCCGACAGCATTAGAAAAGCTGTTGCCCAGGACGCTCCGATCGATCCGTGCCGGGATGCCATGTTCCTTCAGCTTGGAAAGCAGCGTCTTGAACGACGGAAACGAGGTGTAAGGTGGCGTTACCTTGATTTCAGGGGCTTCACTCATTCTCGGCTCCATCCCGTCGTCAGTGGTGTACCGGGATCGCACTATTTATACCGTATGATATTCCAAATGCAACGGCGGAATTGCGCGTTCCAAGAAAGCGCTCACACTCCAGATAAAGCCCTGCGATGCTGAAGAAAACGCAGATATCATCGGAGGTTTGACATGTCCCATCAGCAAGTAATCGCTCGGTGTTACGGGGGGGAACCTATGGTTCGGGTATTTATCCACAGGAATCGCACATTGGCATATTTGGCAGCCCCAGAAGCGGTGGAGGCAGTAGAAAGTGGAGAGTCATTCGCAATCGGATTTCCAATTGAGGATGTTTTCCCTTATACATCAGAGTGTTATAGCGCACTTAGAACGGAATGGGTACAGACTGGAGCCGTAAGACAATCTGCATGGGCCGCCATGCTACCGTTATGCCATTGATGTTTTTGCCGATAACGTTATCGGCAACTTGGAGCCGGATTAAATCCATCGCTTGCGGCTCACTTGGCGCGCAAGCGCCGAAAGCGCCTTAGCTCTGGCCTGCGCCAGTTGGATTACGGCCCCATCCCAGTCCGGAGGCGGCGATCTATGAGCCTTGCTGCCTTCTGCCGCTCGGGCCTGTCTGACGGCCTGAATCGATATCCCCATGGCATTGGCCAAATCCTCCAGGGTTACTGATTCCAATAGTGCATCGGTGGCCTGACGAAAATTCATGACTGACCTCTTGTATACGTAACCATATACACGTATATTCTCACATATACAGATCGTCAAGAGAGACAGTCATGGTCAACCGCCTTTCCATCGAACGCCGCAGCCAAGTTATCGGGGCATTGGTAGAGGGGAATTCCATCCGGTCAGTAGAGCGGATGACTGGCATCCATCGCGATACGATCATGCGGCTTGGCTTTGAGGCCGGTAAGGGCTGCCACAAGCTGGCGCACGAGAAGATGCGCAACCTGTCTTGCGAACGCGTCCAGTGTGATGAGATTTGGTCCTACGTTCGCAAGAAGCAGGCCCAATTGAAGCCGGGCGAAAGCGTCCGCGCTGGCGACTTCTGGACGTTCGTGGCGCTTGATCCTGATACCAAGCTTGTTCCTACCTACTTCACCGGCAAGCGCACCGCTGAGAACGCCTACGCCTTTATGAGCGATCTTCGCGCGCGCCTTACCAACCGCGTCCAGATTTCGACGGACGGTCTGGTTTCTTATATCCGTGCGGTCGAAGACGCTTTCGGTGGCGATGTCGATTACGGTCAGGTGGTTAAATTCTACGATGCAGAACCTATCGGCCCCGGACGCTATTCGCCTCCCAAGGTTTCAGGCCAGGAAAAGACCGTGATTTCTGGTAACCCCGATGAACGCCATATCAGCACGAGTCTTGTTGAGCGCCAGAACCTCAACATGCGCATGTCCATGCGGCGCATGACCCGGCTGACGAACGGCTTCTCTAAGAAGCCGGAACACCTCAAGGCGGCTGTGGCGCTGCACTTTGCGCACTACAATTTCGTGCGTATCCACAAGTCGCTGCGGGTTACGCCAGCCATGGCGGCGGGTGTGGAAAATCGGCTATGGTCACTGCAGGAACTGGTGGAAGAAACTAGCCGGTGAGGCCATGGCGACGGTCAAAGAAATCCAAGACTGGGTAAAGGCAAGGCATGGCTTTGTGCCAAAGTCTTGCTGGATTGCTCACGTCAAATCAGATGCTGGTCTGCGAGTTCGGGTGGCTGCAAATCGGCGTAACCCGGATGTCCGGCAGGTGCCATGCCCCGCGTCGAAGCGTTCCGCGATTGTGGCGGCACTTCATCACTTCCGGATGGTCTGAGCGC
Source organism: Alphaproteobacteria bacterium (assembly GCA_023259375.1). GTDB lineage: Bacteria > Pseudomonadota > Alphaproteobacteria > Micropepsales > Micropepsaceae > Rhizomicrobium. The sequence goes on along the minus strand of JAHFQC010000023.1, from coordinate 9,655 downwards.
TTCCCGCATCGTCCGGCACTCATGCCAGCCCCAGCGGCATTTCCATTTCACGGGTTTGTGCTTATCGCCCATCCGAAAAGGATAGCCGCCGGGATCTTTGGGTGCCTTGGGGTTTATTTTTCAAATTAGGACACTACCCAAGGGGAGTTTTCCGAGTGCGACAAACTGAACAAAACGAGTACAAATCAGCGGCTTAGTTTTGAAGCGCTCGCGACCGGTTCGCGGTCGCACCATTTCGCCGCAGCAAAAAACAAAAACGGCGGACCTCGCGGCCCGCCGTCTTGCACGAATTCACTGCGAATGGGCTCAGTGGCCGCGGATGTACAGCGACCACATCTGGGCAACCATCTTGCCGTTGGCCGACCCGCTCTTGATCACCTTGTCGAGGGAGCTGAGCGCCGCCGGCTTCTGCTTGGCGCCGTATTGGGCGACAGCGAGGCGAATCTGGGCGTTGTCGGAGTCCTTCACACCCTTGCCGATGCCGGTCTTGATGGCGTCGACAGCGTCGGCATAGCGGCCCATGCCGGACAGCTCTTCGCCGATTTTGATCAGATCGTCGCCGGTCTTCTGCTTCTGGGCAGCGGCCAGCGCCTTGCTGATGTTGGCGCTCTCGTCGGCCGCGTTCTTCTTGGCCATGCCGGCCAGACGCTGCGCACGCGCATCGACCAGGAGCTTCGCGGCAACGCCCTTGTCGACCACCGCCGCGGCTTCGTTCTGAACGCGGGCGGCAATCAGCATCTGCGACAGCATGAAGTACTCGACGGCGCTCGTGAGATTGCCGGTGAGCAGCTTCAAGCGATAGATGTGGAGGGTCTGCGGATCCGAGAGCTGCTTGGCATGCTCGGCCTGCTTCAGGAGCTGGGCCCAGTTGTCCGGGGTCGGGCTCTGCGACACCAGCTTCAGCGCCAGAGCGCGAGCGGCGTTGTCGTCGCCGGCCTTGAAGGCGCACAGCATGCCGCGCTTGACCATTTCCGCGCCAGCGCTGGCGTGGCTGTCGGCATAACGCATGCAACCGCGGTAATCGCCGAGGCCTTCATAGGCCTGCGCGATCACGACCATCGACTGGGCATTGAGAACGCCGCGCTGACGCAGCGCATCTTCATCGGCGATCACGTCGCGATATTTGCGGGCGTTCCAGTCGGCGTTGAATTTCGCCTGGATGCCGACCGCGGTGTCGGCGCAAGCCGCACCCTTCGATGCTGCCGCTACGTATTCTTTCATCTGGTTGGCGGTTTTGTTTTCTTCCGCCGAAAGGCCGCCGACGGCTTCAGCCTGCTTCACCTTCGAGCAAGCCGCAGCATAGCTGCCGGACTTGGCCAGGCTCAGCGCCTCTTGCAGGGGCTTTCCCACCGACGAGCGCATGGCCGCATCGGCAGGCATGGTGGCAACAGCCAAAGCGGCCGTTCCAAGTACAAACGCCGTTGCTACGGCGCGGGTTTTCTTTGCGATCATCTCAGAGACCTCTATCTTCGCCTTAGGTACACAGGCGCCCCCGGGGATCCCCAAGGAGCCCAGTCCGCTCCCTCACACTGCTATTGCATATACTGATCTAGGCCAACAAAGCCAATTTTTTTGACGCCTAAGCGCTGCGCATCCGCGAGCACTTTCGCCACAGTGTCGTATCTGGCCAGTTTGTTCGGATTAAGGTGGATTTCCGGCTGCGGGTCGGCCAAGCCCGCATCGTAGAAATACGAATCCAGCGTTGCCCGATCGACCGCCGATCCGTTCCACAGGATCGTGCCGTCAAAGTCGACCCCGAGGTTAACAACCACAGGCTTCAGCACGGCCGGCTTTCCCGGGCCTGCCGGCATGTCGAGCTTCACCGCATGGGTCTGGATCGGCAGCGTGATAATCAGAAGCGTCAGCAGCACCAGCATGACGTCGATCAACGGCGTCATGTTGATCTCCATCATCGGATCGCCTTCGGCCTGTTTGGTCGACATTCCCGCCATGGCGCATCACCTTTCCTGGAACGACCGGCGCCAGCCCGTCAATCCCCCGACAGCCCAACCGATCGGCCGCAGCCTGACGTTCCCTTTGGGCATTTTTATGGTCTGTCGCGCCGGCACAAAGCAGAACCGGCCGACGCGGTTAAGACGGCCTAAGCAGACATGGATGCGGGGAGCGAGAGGATCCCCAAAATGCCGACGGGCGCGCGAGGTCTCCCCCGCACGCCCGCTCGAACAAATCCCCTCGGGACTATTATTGCATGTACTGGTCGAGACCGGTGAACCCGATCTTCTTCACGCCCAGACGTTGGGCGTCTGCCAGCACCTTGGCAACCACGTCGTACTTCGCGAGCTTGTTGGGCTCGAGATGGATTTCCGGCTGAGGATCCTGCATCGACGCATCAAGGAAGTACCCGTTGAGCGTCGCCCGATCGACCGGCGAACCGTTCCACAAGATCGTCCCGTCGAAGTCGATGGTCAGTTTGACCTTCGGAATATCGATGAGCGGCTTGTTCGCGGAGGGATTCGGTCGCGGCATGTCCAGCTTCACGGCGTGCGTCTGGATCGGCAGGGTAATGATGAGCAGAGTCAGGAGCACCAGCATGACGTCGATAAGCGGCGTCATGTTGATTTCCATCATCGGATCGCCTTCAGCCTGCTTGGTTGACATTCCGGCCATGGCAATAACTACCTTTTTAGTTCGCTACGCGAGCAATTAGTCTTCGTTACGCGGTTCAGTGATGAATCCGACCTTCGGAACGCCAGCCATCTGGGCGGCCAGAATGGCGCGACCAACAGCTTCGAAGCGGACCTGCCGGTCAGCGCGAATGTGAACTTCCGGAAGCGGCGTGCCCGACTTGGCGGCGCGAAGAAGCGCAGCCAGGAAGCGGCCATGGAGTTCCGAATAGGTCACCGGCGAGTTGTTGAAGAACACTTCTTCCTCGGCCGTCACCGCAACCACGATATTCTCGGGCTTGGTTTCGGTCGCGATGTTGCGCGCATTCGGCAACGAAACCGGCACGACCTTAACAATCACCGGGATGGTCACCAAGAAGATGATCAGCATGACCAGCATGATGTCCACGAGAGGGACAACGTTGATGGTGCAGTTCAGATCGTCTTCGTCTGCGTGACCGCCGGCACTTTGTACAAAAGCAGCCATATTACTTCTCCGCAAAGGAGAGGCCGGCACGCCGGCCTCTCACGTTTGCCCAAACTTACTTGCTGCCCTTCGAGATCAGGTAGGTCTGAAGGTCGCCGGCAAAGCCGCGGAACTTCTCGCCGATCACCTTGTTGCGGCGAACGAGGAAGTTATACAGCAGCACGGCCGGGACGGCGGCGAACAGGCCGATGGCGGTCATGATCAGAGCTTCACCAACCGGGCCCGCGACCTTATCGATCGAAGCCTGACCGGCAACACCGATCGAGATCAGGGCTTGCAGAATGCCCCACACCGTGCCGAACAGGCCGACGAACGGGGCGACCGAACCCACCGAAGCGAGCCAGGTGATACCACCGGCGAGCTTGGAGTTGGCGTCTTCGAGCTGGCGGGCCAGGCTCATGGCGATCCAGTCGTTCAGGCCAACGAGGGTGGTGCCACCCTGCGAGGCGCGGACGCCAGCTTCGGCAAGGCCGCGGAACACCGAGTTCTTCGGCAGCTTCTCGATGCCTTCGTTCAGGCTGCCCGAGGTCCAGAAGCGACGCTCGACCGACTTGGCCTGACCAAGGATCTTGTTCTGCTCAAAGAACTTCACGAAGAACACGTACCAGGTGCCGATCGACATGATCGCCAGGATCGTGAGGATCGACATCGAGACGGGGTTCTTCTGCTCGATGATATGCATAAGGCCGTAGGGATTCTTTTTCTCAGTGGCGGCGGCGGCCTTGACGACCTGCGTGCCAGCGGCCGGAGCCGCGGCAGTGGCGGCCGGAGCCGACGGGGCGGGGGCGGTCGCCTGCGCCTGCGCGGGGCCGACGCTGAGACCGGTGAGAAGGACGAAAGCGGCTGCGATCGTCAGTTTCTTCGAGATCATTGCTGTACTACTCCGTAGCTTTTCGAATTGTAACGCTTTTGCTTGCCTTGTTGTCTCAGTGCAGGACCCACTTCACTTCCGCTTTCCACGGAACAGCGACGGGGACGTTGTCCTTGACCGCGCCCTTGTAGTGCCAGCTGCCAGCGCAGTTGACGGCGGCGTTGTCCAGACGTTCTGATCCGCTCGAGTTCACCACATGTACGTTCTCGACGCGCCCTTCGGGCGTGATGGTGAAGCCGATGGTGGTCGTTCCTTGCTCACCCAGGCGCACCGAAATGGCCGGATAATCCTGCAAGCAGATATGCGGCTTGCCGATCGACACCGGCGACGAAATCGGCGGCGGCGTGGCCTGCTTGGACTGGGTGGTAATGGTATTGGTCGGAGGCGGCGCATCGTTCTGAATGACGATGTCCGGCGGCGGCACGAAGGGCGGCGGCGGCGCTTTCATTTCCGGCGGCGGCGGCGGCGGTTCCTTCTTTTCGATCTTCTCTTTGAGAACGTCGACTTTGATCTCGTCCGGAAGCCGATCGATCAGCTTCTGTGCGAGACCCGCTGAAAGGGCCCAGCCCGAAAGCAGCACGAGCGCGGCCGACGCGATGAGCGCCGGAAGCCGCTCAGGCGACAGCATCGACGGGTTGGCGGTCCTGATGGTGTGTAGTGGCTGTTCCATGGGTGTTTACCGGTACCTTGTATAGATTCGACCCGGCGCTAACGCGCTAGGCCTCGCTGCTCCAGCAGACCAAGCTCACGCGTCCCCCACCGGGCGCTCACCCCGAGCGCGTCGTCGGTTACGCAATCGTAAACATCGTTCGTCAGCCGGTCCAGGGGGTCCATTGACAAATGCCAGTGTTGCGAAGTTTGGTTAACTTTGTCTTGGACTTCCAAGACGTTCCTCGGTGACGCAAGCTCTCATAACAACGACGGATAAAACGCAAGAGAAAATGTCCAATCTGGGGCAGGCCACTTGTGGCGGACGGCCGCACGGATTTGTGATTTCGCTTTGCGGCACACCCAGAGGGCGTTGCACCGCCTCGACTTTCGCATGCGGTGGACGGCCTCACCCGGCGTTTTGTTGTGCAGTGCAATATAGAAATTCTTTGTCGATTGCCTAACTGGCGGTCTGCATTTCCCCCGAAAACGGAGCTTCCAATGCGCTATCTCCACACCATGATCCGGGTCGCCGATCTCGATACGGCGCTCGACTTCTATTGCACCAAGCTCGGTCTCGTCGAAACCAACCGGATGGAGAGCGCGGCCGGTCGCTTCACCCTCGTCTATCTGGCGGCGCCCGGCGACAAACTGAGAGCGGTAACAGACGCGGCACCGCTCGTTGAGCTCACATACAATTGGGACCCCGAAGTCTACAGCGGCGGACGCAATTTCGGCCACCTCGCCTTCGGCGTCGAAAACATCTATGAAACTTGCGCCAAACTGCTGGCCGCCGGGATCGTCATCAACCGGCCGCCGCGCGACGGGCACATGGCGTTCATTCGCTCACCCGACGGCATCTCGATCGAGCTCCTGCAGGAGGGCGAAGCGCTCGCCAAAGCCGAGCCGTGGTCCTCGATGGCCAACACGGGCACGTGGTAACGGCTTGCCGTCCAATCCATCCGCGGGGGAATGATGAACTTCCTGTCAGATAACGCCTACGGCTGCTGGCCCGAGATCGCCGATGCCGTCACTGCCGCCGCCGCCGGGCCGGTTCCGTCCTATGGGGCCGATGCCCTGACGGCCCAAATCGCCACCCATTTCGAGCGCATTTTTGCGCGCTGCACCATAGCTTTTCCGGTGATCAGCGGCACCGCCGCGAATGCGTTGGCACTGGCCACTCTGTGCCCTCCGCACGGGGCGGTTTTTTGCCACGCCGAAGCGCACATAGCGGTGGATGAATGCGGTGCGCCCGAATTCTTCACCCACGGCGCCAAGCTCATCGGCATCGAAGGCGAGCATGGCAAGCTGACGCCTGCGGCGCTGGCGACCGCCCTCGCCCATCAGATCAAGGGGTTTGTCCACCACGCCCAGCCGGCCGTGCTGTCGCTGACCCAGTCGACCGAGCTCGGCACCGTCTACACACCCGACGAAATCGCTGCGCTGAGCCGCCTCGCCCACAACCATGGCATGAAGGTCCACATGGATGGCGCGCGTTTCGCGAATGCCGTTGCCCATCTCGGCGTCTCGCCGGCCGCGGCAACCTGGCAGGCGGGTGTCGACGTTCTCAGTTTCGGCGCCACCAAGAACGGCGCCATGGCGGCGGAAGCGGTGGTGTTCTTCGATCCGGCCGCTGCCGGAGATTTCGAATACCGGCGCAAGAAGAGCGGTCATCTGATCTCGAAAATGCGCTTCGTCTCGGCCCAGCTCGACGCCTACCTCACCGAAGACCGCTGGCTGACGCGCGCCGCGGGCGCTAATCGGCTTGCGACGCGGCTTGCCGAGGGCCTGGAAGGCATCAACGGGGTCGAACTGGCCCATCCGGTGGATGCCAATGCCGTGTTCGTATGGCTTCCTGACGCCCTCGCAGCGCATCTGCGGCGAGGCGGCGCCGAATTCTACGACTGGGGACCGCCGTCGGGCGGACGGACCTTGATCCGCCTGGTGACCAGCTTCGCCACGCCGCCAGAAGATGTCGAACGGTTCGTGGCGCTGGCGCGGGCCAGCCAATAGCGCCGACAGCCAATCGCCAAAGAAAAGGGGCCGACGGTTTCCGCCGGCCCCTGTTCGTATCGCGCGACGTGCAGCGCTATCAGATGCGTCCCAGGACGTGCAACGTTCCGACCTGCTGGAAGGAGCTGTTGTTGCCTTTGACGAGATCGAAGCTGAGTCCCAGCGTCCAGGTGTCGGTGGTGGTGGAAATCGAACCACCGAGCACGAAGTTGCCCTGGCTCGGATCGGGGCCCGTCAGCTCGAAGGACGCGCCGGGCGCCGGCAGAGCCGCCGAAGTATCGGAATACGCGAACGCCGCCTTCAGCTTCGCCGGATCGCTGAGGAAATCGTAGCGATAGCCCGCACGCGCCTCCGGCTGCAGATAGACGTCCCACAGCTTGAGATCGTAACGCGCATCGAAACCAACGAACGCGCGCAGCGACTTGGCGTAGTACTGGCCGACCTTGAGATCGAAGCCGTCGCCGACCGTCGTGGTGGACGGATTCTTCTCGGTGTAGCCCTCTTCCCGCAGATACATCCCATCGAGGTTGAACTGCGGCATGAAGGTCGCCGCACCGTAGGAGAACATCACACCGGTCGCGATCGAGCCCGAGATCAAGGCACCGGCATGGGTATTCTCGGCTTGGCGCGAGTAATACGTGCTCGAGGTCGGCATCAGCGTCAGGGTGCGCTTGCCGTTGATATGGCCGTAGCCGGCATCGAGTTTGGTGTCGAGGAACAAGCCTTTGCCGCGCCAGTCCGAGTACAGGCTCAACAAATACCACTGCTGATACTGGTGGGCGTTGCGCGACAACTCGTTGACGTCGCCGGCATAGAACGTCAGCGCGCCGCCGTACCAGCCGTATTTCGGGCTGCCGCCGTCGAGACCCAGCGAAACGCCGAAACCGTGGTCCTTGAAGCCCGGATTGGTCTTGAAGCCGGTGTTGGTATCCACCTCACCGGTACCCGGATCCTTGATCATCTGGACGAATTCCTGCCCCCAGATGGTGAAGTCGCCGCTGGTCTTGCCATACATGCGCAGGGCGCGCTGGCGGGCGGCGACAGGTCCGGTCGCCGAGTCGGTGATCGAGATGGCGATGGCACGGGTGCCACCGGTCACGCCGGGCGCCAAGTCGTTGTAGGCCTTCGCCGCTTCTTTGGCGTTGTGAATGCCGTTGAGGAATGCCGCACCGAGTTCGTCGTCCACCGCCAGCGCCAGATTGGCCTGCTGGAACAGGGTGGTGGTGCCGCCCTGATCGCTCGGCAGCGCCGCAACAGCGACCGATTTGGCATTGAGACCGAGTTCCGTCGGCGTCTTGGCGATAACGTCGATCAGCAGATAGTCCTTGGTGCTGTCGGGTTTGGCGAAGCCGCCGCAGCCGCCCGGATTGCCGGTGCTGCACATCGTTGCCGTCTTGAGCAGATACGGACGGGTCGAATTGCCATCCTTGTCGGTCTTGTTGTTGAAGTTGTCGATGATGCTTTGGCCAACGGCCATCTGGCCTTGGGTCGACGACATCAACACGAACTGGTAGGTGCCGCTCTGCTGCGACTGCTTCGGCAGGAAGCTCGCATAGGTCACGCCGAGATTGGCGCCGTTGGCGAAGCTGATCGCATCGGCCTGGATCATGCCTTTGCCGGTCAACTGACGGTTGACGCCGAGATTGAGGGTGCCGTTCTTTTGTACCGTCACCGTCGACGCCGCCAGGGCGGTATCGGTGTTGAGCAGATTCAGCGTGCCGTTGGCGTCGATGTCGACCTGAACGCCACTGTTCGGCGCATTGGTGACGACCTTGCCGGTAAGGGCCGAATTCACGCCGATATGCAGCTTGTCGACGCTGGCCGGATCGATCGTATAGCCGTAGGTCACGTCGCCGGTAACCTGCGAGACGTAGTTGCTGCTGCCGACGAGGTCCAGGACCTGATTGCTGCCGCCGCCGAAGATGATATCGCCGGCGATGACCGCGGCGTGGGTGTCGGTCGCGTAGTTCTTGATCGTCGTACCGTTGGCGTTGCCGGCGACACGGATCGCGATGGCGATCTGGCTGTCATTGTCGAGCGCCGTCGGTGTCGTCTGCGAAGTCGAACTGACATAACCGGCAGCGGCCGAAATCGTGCCCGAATTGACGATCGAAACGAGCGATCCGGAATCATCCTCGATCGCAATGGCGGCCAGCGGATCGGCCACACTGGTGCTGTAGTAAGGCACTCCCGACGAGTCCTTGGGATTGCCCGTCAGATCCGCCGTGGTCGTCGTCGCCGACGCGGAAATCGTGCCGGTGTTGATCAACGAAGGAACCGATGCATGAGCACCGGAAATCCAGATGGCGCGTGCGGTGCCGCCGCGGGTGCCGCTGACCGTCGCCTTGATGGTACCGCCGCCCGAGACGTTCGATACGACCAGTGCAGCCAGATCGCCGGGATCATTGGTGCCTTTGCTGGGCGCGTTCTTGACCGTTTCGTTCGGCAGCAGCTTGACGTAGTCGTCGATCACCAAGCCAAGAGCGTAGACCCCGGAACTCGACGTCGCATCGTTGGACGTCTGGGCCGTCGCCGATATGGCGCCAGCATTGAAGAAACCGCCGGTCAGGATGGTCTGATAGCTCGTCGCACCGGACAGCAAGACGGCTTCCGTCGGCTTGTTGTAGTTGGTGAACGACGCCCCGATGGAGCCGCGGTTATAGAAGCTGAAGCCCGGATTGGGGCTGTCCGCGAACACACCGAGCGTGATCGCACTGGCTTGGCTCGACGACCCGACCACAACCGCGGATCCCGTTCCCTGCATCGTGATTGAGGCGGACGTGCTGGTTTCGCCGATCGCAACGCCTTTGCCGATGCTGGCGCCGATGAGCAGCGCCGGACCCGCTTCCGCGTTGGTGGTCATATTGATCTTGGAATAATAGTTGTAGTTGTTGTTGTTGTTGAGGACCGACGACGCCAGCGTGCCGTCGATGGTCAGTGCACCGGTAACCCCTTGGCCCGCGATCGCCATGCCGACGGCCCCATGGCCGTAAGCTGCCAGCGAACCGCCCG
>JAHFQC010000106.1 GCA_023259375.1 Alphaproteobacteria bacterium | reverse complement strand
GCACCGTGCGGGACCTTGGCGGTCGACTGTTTGACGGCATCGCCGATCGGTTCGGCGCGGCCGCCGAGGTTCTTGGCGAGGAACTGCTCGGCCACCGCATTGAAGGCGATGTTGTTGGTCGGCCGCGCGAAGCCGTGGCCTTCGTCGGGGAACAGCACGTAGGTGACGGGGATCTTCTTGTCCGCCATCGCCTTCACGATCTGGTCCGACTCCGCCTGATTGACGCGCGGGTCGTTGGCGCCCTGGCCGATCAGCAGCGGCTTCTTGATGGCGTCGGCTTTGAACAGCGGCGAGGCGGCGTTGAGGATCTTCTGTCCTTCCGGCGTGGTGGGATCGCCCATGCGCTTATAGAACTGCAGCTTGATCGGCTCCCAGTAAGCCGGGATGGTCTTGAGCAAAGTGTTGAGGTTCGACGGGCCGACGATATCGACACCGCAAGCGAACGTGTCCGGCGTGAAGGTGAGGCCCGCCAGCGTGGCATAGCCGCCATACGAGCCGCCGAAGATGGCGACCTTGTCCTTGGTGGTGATGCCGCTCTTGATCGCCCAATCGACCGCGTCGATCAGGTCGTCATGCATCTTGAGGCCCCACTGAAGATTGCCCGCTTCGATGTACTTTTTGCCGAAACCGGTCGAGCCGCGATAGTTCACGCTGAGCACTGCATAGCCGCGATTGGCCAGCCATTGGTGATACGAATTGAAACCGTAATAGTCGCGCGCCCACGGGCCGCCATGCACGACCAGCACCAGCGGCACCGGCTTATCGGGAGTGCCCGCAGTCTTGGTATCGCTGCCGGCGGGCAGGGTGAGATAGGAGACTTCGGTCTGGCCGTCGCGCGTCTTGATCTCGACCGGATGCATGGCCGACAGCGGCAGGCCTTCGAGTTCCGGGCGCGAGACCCAGAGCTGTTTCAGCGTCTTGGCTTTGCGGTCATAAAGATACACCGCCGGCGGGGCTGTGACCGGATCAACGCCGACCGTCCACAGATCGTCGGCATAGGTGCGCGAGGAAACTTGGACGTCGCCTTTGAGGTTCTTTTCCAGGAATTCGAGATCGCCCTTCACCGCCGGATCGATCGCGGTCCATTCGTTCTTGAGGTAATCGACCGAATAGGCTTCGATCTTGCCGGTCTTGGGATTGGCAAGCACCTCGCCGATGTCGGCCTTATCGCTGGCCGCCACCACCGTCATCGCACCGGTGGCGACGTCTTGGGCCATCAGTGCCGCCTTATCGCGGCCACGGCTGTCGATCCAATAGAGCGTCTTGCCGTCGGTGGTGAAGCCCGCCGGCGCCGTAGTGAAGGCGTCCTCGAGGCCGGTCGAGGCGAACGGCTTGCCGTCGACCTTGTTGTTCTTGATCTGGAAGAAATCGGTGCCGCCCGCCGCATTCGGCCGCGAGGCGCCGCGCAAGGTCAGGGTATCGTCGGCAAGGAAGCCGGCATAGCCGTTGTTCTCAAGCACCTTGGTGAGAGCGCCGTCCTTGAGACTTAGCGCGTAAACGTCATGCCACTTGGGATCGCGGTTGTTGAGGCCGATCAGGATGTGATCCTTGACCTGGTTGGACACGCCGATGACTTCGACGCGGGTCTTCTCGAACGGGGTCAGCGTCTTCTGCGCGCCGCTCGCGATGTCGACGCCATAGAGCAGGAAGTTTTCGTCGCCGCCCTTGTCGTTGACGAACAGGATGGTCTTGGAATCCGGCGCCCAGAAATAGGAGCGGATCGGGCGCGTCTTCTCGGCGGTCAGCGGCTTGGCGGCATCGGGCGCATTCACCGGCGCTACGAAGACGTTCAACACGCCGTCACGCGGCGCAATGAACGCCAGCCACTTGCCGTCGGGGCTAAGCCGGCCGAAGGCTTTGGTCGGATTGCCGAACAGTTTTTGGCGCTCGATCAGAGGCGCCTTCACGTCCACGGCACCGGCGGCAGTGGTGAACGCAGCGACACAAGCGATGGCCGCAACAAGCAATGACTTCATGGGTCCCTCCGGATTACAGGATGGCAATGAGGTGGGCGTTCATCATACTGGTAGGTCAAGATGCACAACAGGCATGGCCCGTCTGCTAGTCGTATGATAGGTCTCAACTAGTCAGCTCGTGATAGCCAGCCCGCCTGTTTCAGTGTTCTTCGGAGCTTTTATCAATGCAAGATATTCTGAACTCGATAATCCTCGGGATTATTGAGGGACTTACCGAGTTTTTGCCGGTTTCTTCCACGGGACATCTTCTGGTCGGCGAACGGCTTTTAGGGCTGCCCGACAGCCGCTGGGAAACCTTCACCATCGTCATTCAGCTGGGCGCGATCCTGTCAGTGGTGGCGGTCTATTGGAAGAAGTTCTGGAACGTCCTGATCGGCCTGCCCACCTCGCCTGAAGCGCGGTCCTTCGCCACCAACGTCATCGTGGCCTTCATCCCGTCGATGATCTTCGGCGCTACGGTTTACAAATACCTGAAGGCTTATCTGTTGCAGCCCAGCTTCGCGATGCCGGTGATCGGTGTGTCGTGGCTGGTCGGCGGCGTCATCATTCTCATCCTGGAACGGATGGCTCCGAAGCCGCGCTACACCGACGGCGACCGGCTGCCGCTCAAGAAAGCTTTCCAGATCGGCCTTTGCCAGTGCATTTCCCTTTTGCCCGGCGTGTCGCGGTCTGGCGCCACGATCCTTGGCGGCGAACTTCTGGGCGTCGATCGCAAGGCGGGCGCGGCCTTCACCTTCTATCTGGCGGTGCCGACGATGCTCGGCGCCACCGTGTACGACCTCTATAAGGAATGGAACACGCTCTCGAGCAGCGACACGACCAACATCGCTGTCGGCTTCGTAGTGGCGTTCCTCGTCGCCTATATCGTCGTGAAGGGCTTTATCGCCTTCGTCGGCAAATACGGCCTCAAGCCGTTCGGCTGGTATCGCATCGCCACCGGCGCGGCGCTGTTGGCGTGGCTGTTCGTGAAATAAGGTCCAGGGCGCGATAAATTCAGTGCGCGGCGAGATGTTGCTCGTCGCGGAACTGGCCCTTGGGATGGAAGCGCCAGAGATAGGTCGGCACGATGGTCTCGACGCTCGCGGGCTTAATGTCGAGATCGTCGAGCGTGAAGGCGCCGTCCTGCACGATGTTGTCGGATTTCAACAGCCGCACCTGATCGACCGTCAGCATCGGCTTGATCGGCAGGAAGAAGCTCGGCATCTGCAGGAAGAAGCCCTGCAGCGCCGCGAGCCAGTACGGCAGCGGCATCAAGAGGCGCTTGCGGCCGGTTTCGGAAAGAATGAAATCGAGCAGGGCCCGGAAGGTATAGGTCTTCGGCCCGCCGAGTTGATAGGTGCGCCCGGCCATCGCCGGATCGGACACGGCTCGCGCCACGGCCGCCGCCACGTCGCCGACAAACACCGGCTGGAAGCGGGTCTTGCCGCCGCCGATCAAGGGCAGGCCCGGCAGGAACCGCGCCATCGCGGCGAAACGATTGAAGAACGCATCCTCCGGCCCGAACACCAGCGACGGGCGCATGATGATGGCGCGCGGGAAGCCGTCGTGCACGGCCCGTTCGCCGAGACCCTTGGTGCGGGCGTATTCACTGATTGCCTGGGTGTCGGCGCCGATGGCCGACACGTGGACCAGCGTTCCGGCTCCCGCCTTCAGGGCAGCGCGGGCGATCCGGCCGGCCGCATCGGTGTTGATGGCCTCCAGGCTCTGCGGTCCGTGGCCGAACAGCACGCCGGCGGCATTCACCACGACGGCGGCACCTTCGAGGGCGCGCGCGATGTCGTCTTCGTTGTTGAGATTGCCTTTCAGCAATTGGATCTGGCCGACATGCCCTGCCGGCAACAGGTAGTTCGCCAAGTTCGGCTTGCGGCAGACAGCCCGGATACGAAATCCCTGGGCGGCGAGGGCGCGCACGATATGGCGGCCGACGAACCCCGAAGCACCGAACACCGTGACGAGATCATTGGGCATGACGCGGTCCTGAAAAAGGCAACTCTTGAATTAGACCCATTCTATGCCACGCCGGACCCGGCGTGTCATCCTTCCACAACCGGCGGAGCCGCCGCAGGGGTGGCCGGGTCGGCGACATAGGCGCGCTCGCCGGTGAGCGGCTTGACGTAGACGGTCACCGTCCGGCCGCTCTTGTCGTCGACGAATCGCTCCGTGGTCCGGGCCCAGCCTTTTCCGTCGGGCACTTTGTCGACCAGGGTCTTGTAGGCATAGCGCTCGTAGAGAATGCCGAACACGAAAATGGCGCCCCAGACCGCGACCGGAATGCCGACGGTAAACGAGCCGGCCACCATCCCCATGACGCCGAAAATGATCATGGCGCCGCCGATGGTGAGAACCACATTCCGCAGCATTCTAAGGCTCCTGTTCCAGCACGACGGCCGTACCATAGGCGACGATCTCGCTCATGTACTCGCCGATTTCCGACGAATCGAAGCGCATCATCAGGACGGCGTTGGCGCCCATGGCCGTGGCGTTGGTGACCAGCCGGTCGACCGCCTGCCGCCGCGCCTCCTCGAGGAGCTGGGTGTATTCGTGGATTTCGCCGCCGACGATCGAGCGCAGGCCCGCCAGGAGATTGCCGCCCAGTCCCCGCGACCGGACGACCAAGCCGAAGGCCTGGCCCAGAGTCTTCACCCGGCGGTATCCGGGAACTGTTTCGGTCGTGGCCACCAGCATGGAATTCTCCCGTTTTGCGCGGCGCCTGCGCGGCTCCTGCATCCCGCCATATATATAGGGAGGGGCCCCGCCAGAGCTACCGATTCGGCTTTCCGGGACCCCGCCGCCGCTGCCCGCCGCCCTGCGGCAGCAGAGCCTCCCAGCCACGTTGACTTAAGGCGCCGACATCCCTAAACAAACCGCCCCAAGCCCGTGCCCAGATGGCGGAATTGGTAGACGCACTAGTTTCAGGTACTAGCGCTGCAAGGCGTGGAGGTTCGAGTCCTCTTCTGGGCACCATTTAAAATCAAGGGTTTAGCGGTTTTTGTTTTCCCCTTTTTGTTCCCCGTTCCTCGGCGTTCCTCAAACCTCTTGAGGAACGACTAGAACAGCCGTTCTAGGCCTGTTCAGGTAACGTGCTTAGTCACGTGTAGCGGGGCGTTTTTCCGAGAGCCGATAGTCTCCATTATGGGCAGTGGGGCCAGCTCACGCCGTTGCCGTCGAAAGGTCTGCTTAGACCTCAACTCCGGTCATTCAAAGCGAGCAACGTAGGTCCGGGATGCGCCACAACCGGACCTTCGTTTACCAGGCTTTCTGACGTACATTCATGCCGTCATAGGGGCGAGGCCCGCAGCGATGGGAGATTTCACGAAGCCGCGTACATGGCTTTTCGCGGCTCTCACCTTAGCCGCTTGCTCCCCAGCAATCGCGGACGGCCGCATCAACCAAATCAGCGCAGCGCCTAATCCTGCGGTGCGCGCGCATGTTCCGGTTGTCAAATGTACCAACTATGTGGATGGAACCCTTTCAGAAGACGAGCGGCAGACCAGCTATCCAAGCGAGCGAAAGGCACCATCACCTGCCGCGAAAAGACTTGCGTATTATACAACAGGTTTTGTCGGCGTCCTGGCGCCGCGTGGATGGTCGTGCGTTACGTTCGAGAATGCAGGTGGCTTTGAGTTTTGGGTTACGCCGGAGCCATACAAAACGACGATGCGGCAACCTCTCGGTACGGGTCCATTCGTTCGCATCTTCGCCGCCAACGGCGACTCGAATTTTTCACAGCACCTAGCCATTGCGACTGTTGCTGCCCGATTTTTTCCGCAGCACGCAGCCTATGTGAAGGAAGTCATTGCTGAAAACGAGCGCAACGGCGGCGATCACAGCTTCACGATCCCGATCGGCCCGTTGTCCACTGACCGGATCACACGTCGCTCAGCGACCGTTGTCGAATTCGTAACGCAGCCGAACCAGGACGGAACGGGGACCGAGTTTGGCATCGCGAAGAATGCATCCCCCGTATTTGGGGCTGCGTTTCTTCCTTCCGATGAAAGCGGCGTTCGAGTTGTCGCAGTCCGTCTACCAGATGACCTGAAAGCGCTGGTACCGACCATCGTGGCATCTGCCAACCCCCGACCTTAGGAATGACCGTTCCTGGCGCAGAGGCGAAGTAGAACGGATGTAAGAATTGGCCGCTTTGGGGCGTGAAGCGGACGAGGCGCCTACGCGCGCGCGTGTCTGAAACGGGGCGGCCTTCCGGACGAGAACTCCACGGGAGCGGAGAGGGAGCATCACGGCTGCGCCCCAACGAACGCGCTTAATCCCCCGCCTCGCCAGCGCGCTTTTCGTGTCGGTTTTGACGCACCTCAACGCTCATATTGGTGAGAAGAAAACAGCAGCAAGAGCGCTGCTGATTGCGGAATAATGTTCCAGAATGAGTGACGCAGTTTGATGCATGGATGAAGCTGGCTGAGTTTAAGGCGACTAAACGGCCTCACAGCTCAGGTACGTTGCCAACGTACCGTGACTTAGCCTCCGGGCATCCGCAGAGCGCCACTCCATGGTAATATCCGCTGGCGCCAGCACACACGCCAATGGCCGCGCCGAGCCCTAAGGCTTAGCCCGTCCCAATCACCGCGCGCGCGCCGTCCCCAAAGCCGAGCGTCCCGCGCGGAGGCTGCGTCGGCATCGTCCAGGACCGACCGGGCAAAGGCCGTCAGGTAGGCAAGAGCCAGAGCGTTAGCTCCCGATCCATGGACCAGTTTGTCTGCGGTCACGCTAAGGTTCGGTAGGGATCGCAGAATTGCGGTGAACGGAAAGCGAACGTCTCGGCGTGATCCCGCTTGGGCTGTGCACCGGACATAGAGAAAATCGGTCGCAGCCAGCATAGCGCATTTGCCAGTTGCCAACCTCAGACCGCAGGGGGCAGTTTGTGCGCCTCAAACAGTAGGGGAACACATGCACATCGGGTCGCTGAGACACTTGGCGCGGTTGGTTTATCACGGCTTCCTCTCTCTGCCGCATGTAGCGTCGCCCGATGCCTTCATTCGGCGCTATGTCGCGCTGGATGGCCAGGGCCGCCGTACCCTCGACCTGGGATCCGGTAAGACACCAAAAAACCCCTTCCGGGCCGCAGAGCTGGTCGGCACCGATGTGGACTTCGGGATTGATGAAAGCGCCAACATCCTGGCCTGTGATCTGGGTGTGGAGCGCCTGCCGTTCCCTGATATGCATTTCGACTATGTCACCGCGTTCGATCTGCTCGAGCACATCCCGCGGCTGATCTACATCGGTGAGAAGCGGTCGTATCCGTTCATAGCGCTGATGAACGAGGCGCACCGCGTGCTCAAGCCGGGCGGCCTCTTCCTGTCCGACACGCCGGCCTATCCGCGCCTGTCGGCCTTCACCGATCCGACCCACGTCAACATCATCACCGACCAGACGTTTCGCATGTACTTTTGCCAGCCGTACACATGGGCGGGCCGCTACGGCTTTGAAGGGCGATTTGAATTGCTGGCGCAGGCGTGGAGCGAAGATAATCTCTTGTCCCTGCTCCGTCGCCCGAGCTGACGTCAGAACTGCACTTTGCGCGGTTAGGTGACGGTGAAGTTCACGCGGGCGTCCGTTCTGCAGGATGTTGATTGCACCCGCCACGCCACCCTGCGCCGCCTGTTCCGGTGATGTCGGTGAAGATTACTTCTGAGGCGCTGGCGTTGGCGTCGACGCGCGCGATGAGGGAATACATGGTCTGCGATACAGCATGCACCACCACGTATCGTTTTCTCTGGCCAGGGATGAGCAGAGCCCGCGGACCCGGTCTTGAGGAACGGATTTGCAGAAAGCCGGTAGTCCCACCGAATTCAGGTACTAGCGCTGCAAGGCGTGGAGGTTCGAGTCCTCTTCTGGGAACCAAATTCTTGGAATTTATCAATAAATCAAAGCTTTACGTGGTCAGCGGCTTTGCCGTTGGCCAGTGATTTGCCGAATGGCGTCGGCGCACGCGCTCTCGATCTCTGGAAATCAACACCAGCGGTTAGGCCATTGCATAGGCGGGCAGGCCTCGCGCTGGTTTTCGCGCGGATCGCTCTGATGAAGTGCCGACATATTGTGATTCGGCCGAAGCGATCTGCGATCGCTACCGATGGCGCGGTCGCGTACTGCTGCGAAGATCCGTCTGGTTTGGAAGGGCGGCGCTTCTATTTTCCCGTTGCAGGTCGCGTCGGCTGCGTTGCGGCCGTTCTCAATCGTCGAGCCGCGGCAGCTTCGCCACAGCCTGCGGGGCGAGCGGGTGGCCGCTGATGTGCGCCGCATAGAGTGCTGCGCCGATTCCGGGCGACAATAGCGGTGCGGTCAATACGAATTGCGAAGAATGCTCCGCCAAGTGGCGGCGCAAAGGGGCAAGTACGGTTTCGCCGCTGCGGAACACGCCGCCGGAGTAGGAGAGGCGTACGGTTTCGTCATCGGCAAAGTGCAGGCGAATCCGGATGGCATCGATAATCGCCGCCAATTCGTCCGCTGCGTGGTCGAAGATCTCGCGTGCTGCCGCATCGCCGGCATCGGCCGCCGCTGAGACCAAGCGCGAAAGCGCGGCGATCTTGTCGCGCGATGGGGCGCCGTCGCTCATCACCCGGCCGCAGACGTCGAGATCGGCGGGTACGTCGAAATGGGTTTTGAAAATCTGGTGCAAAGGTCCGGCCGGCAGGCGGCCGTCGCTCATGCGGCTGAAGGCGTTGAGCCCTTGCACGGCGATCCAATAGGCCGAGCCTTCGTCGCCGAACAATTCGCCCCAGCCGCCGCAGCGTGCCGATGCGCCCTGGCGTTCGCCATAACCGATCGAGCCGGTCCCGGCGACGATATTGATGCCGTCCTGACAGGCCAGCGACCCGGCCCAGCCGCACACCATATCGTTGCCGCACTTGTAGCGGCGGTGCTGCAGCACCGCTTCCGGCAGCGCGTCGATGCGGTCCTGAACGAGCGAATCCTCGCCATAGGCGGGCAGGCCGAAAAAACAATGGCGAATGGCCGATGGCGAAAGCTCCGCCGCCGCCGTGACGGCCGCTATGCCTTCGCCAAGAACCTTTCGAAGTCCGTCGAAGCCGATCTGGAGATAATACGACGTCGCCGTTTGATGGCGGCCGCGCAACTGCCCGTCCGCATCGATCAGCACGAATTCGGTTTTGGTGCCGCCGCCGTCGACGCCCAGAAAGACATCCGGCGAAGTTCCGAGGTCCATTCAGGCCCTTTCGTGGATGTGGACGCCCTGAACCACGCGATGCACCGTCCCATTGGGATTGGGCTTGTCGGGCGTCAGGCCGTGATGCAGCGACTGCTGGAACGCGAAAATCTGCGGCACGACGATATAGGGGAACAGAAGCGCCGTATCGTCGGCCTTTTCCAGTCCATGAATGCGGATGAGATCGCCGGCAAGTCCATTCTGGGCGGTGAGGGCGATCACCCGGCCGGCGATGTGGTCGTTGCGGAACTCGTTCAGCATGTCGACGTCATACTGGCGCGTATAGGGGTCGTTCGACATGAACAGGACCACCAGCGTCTTGCCGTTGACGAAGGTCTTGGGACCGTGGCGAACGCCGACCGGCGAGTCGAACAAGGTCGCGACCGCGCCGTTGGTCAGTTCCATCATCTTCAGCGCCGCTTCGCGTGCGGTGCCTTTGAAGATGTGGCTGCCGAGATAGGCGACACGCTCATAGCCCGCTTCGCAGGCCTCCTTGAGGATGTCGGTATAGTCGCCGATCGCTTGCTCGACCGCCGCCGCAATGGCGCCGATCTTGGTTTCGAACGCTGCGATGCCCGACAACGCCACCAAGCCGGCATAGACCATGCAACTGTAGCTCGATGTCATGGCAAAGCTGCGGTCGTGGGTCGGTTCGGGCAGGAGAATAGTGAGCCCGCTCGGGGCCGTCGCCGCTTTCGCCAGGGCGCCTTCGGCATTGCAGGTGATGACGAGATTGTAGAGATCGTCAACACAGCGCTGGGCGATCTCGACGGCGGCGACGCTTTCCGGGCTGTTGCCCGAACGGCCGAACGACACCAACAGAGTCGGTACATCCTTCGCGAAATAGAGATCGGGCGCGCTGATCAGATCCGTGGTGGCGATCGCTTCGACGCGCCGGTGGAGCTTGGTCGCGAGGCAGGGCGCGAGGCTGTCGCCGATGAAAGCGGAGGTGCCGGCGCCGGTCAGGATCACGCGGATGTCGGGGCGCGCCAGCAGCGGCTCAAGAAAAGCTTCGATGGCGCTGCGATGCGTCATCAGGATCTTCTGGGTTTCGCGCAGCATTTCGGGCTGCTGCACGATTTCGCGCGCTGTCCACAGACCGCCCCGCGCCTGCAAAAAGGATTCGGAAAAACCGAGGAATGTCGGCGCGAGCATCAGGCGAACTCCGTTACGGGTTGGGTTGCCGCGAAATATCCCTCAAGCACCGCGCCGATATGGGCCCGGATGAGGTTCGCCGGCGTCAACGGCTGGCCGCTCTTGCGTAAGGCGGCAAAGGCGTCAGGCATATGCTGACTGACCAGCGACGGCGGCGGTGGGTTGGCGGCAAGGTTGTCGAACAGTTTCTTCTCAGCCCGCACGATTTCGGCATCGGGCCAATAATAGCGGATACGGTCGCTAAGCGAATACTGCATATCGAACTTCAGGGAGTGTTCGTCCCCTTGGTAGTATTTCGCCCAGTGTTTGGGGTTTTTCTGCATGCGCGTCAGCGCGATGCGGCGGAACTCCGACCGGTCCTTTTCGAGCCATTCGTGTTCGATCGCATCGAGGGCCCAATAGGCCTCGCGCAGCGCAAAGGTAAGGCCTGGGCCGACTTTGAGAATGGCGAAATGATCCTCGACCAGCTCGGCCAGGGCTTTCGGGGTCTGATAATCGGTCGAATGCGCCTCGAATAGCAGTGTCGGAACCGTTTCGATGGCTTTGCTCAACGCGGCCGCCTTGGCACGATTGTAGTCGACCACCTTGTGGTGATCGAATTCGACGCCCGGCTGCACCACGGTGGCAACCACACGCGGCCAAACCTCGGCAAGTCCGAGTTCGGCGAAAATCTTCTGATGCGCCTTGATTGTGGCGAGCGCGGCCGCGGGGGCCGTGACTTCGAGTTCCGGCAGATCCTCCGTGGCCCCGCCCGGGACCGGCACTTCCGTCCCGATGACATAGACCGGCGCCTCGCCGCCGACGCGCTTCCACGTTTTTTCGGCGATGGCGATCAAGCGGGCGGCACGGCGCGCGATCACGTCTTCTGGCACCGGCACCGGATCCTCGGAGCAGGCCATGGAACAATCGGCGTGGATCTTGCGGAATCCGGCCGCGACGTAGGCCTCAACCATGACTTCGGCCTTGGCCATCGCTTCTTCGGCCGGAAGGTTGGTCCACGGATTGGGACCGAGATGGTCGCCGCCGAGCAGAATACGATCGTGGGGCACGCCGGTCTTGTCGGCGATCGCAAAGACGAAGTCGCGGAAATCGGCCGGCTTCATGCCGGTGTAGCCGCCGTCCTGATTCACCTGATTGCAGGTCGCTTCGATCAACAGCAGCGGCACCCTGCTCTGGGCGCCGCAGACGAGCGTCGCCTCGATTACCAGGGGATGGGCCGAGCAGATTGAGGCAATGCCGCAGGATTTACCTGCCTTATGCCGCGCTACCAGATCGAGTATCGCCTTCATGGAAACAACCTTCGGAAATCGCGCCTCTGTATAGCGCTCCCAATCCAACATCGCAATCAAAACAACGAAAACGAAACATACGTTTTTGCCGCAAGGCTAAAATGAAGAAAAAGGAAAGGGTTCCCGAAACCCGCTTGGGATCGGAAAATGGCAGGTGGAGGGTGGCAAAAGGCCTTAAGGGGCGAGAGCCAGAAAGACCGAAGCAATCAAGGCCAGGAAAAGACCGGCGATCTTCAGCGGCCCCGGTATCGCCCCCTCGAGGGCGAGCGACAGCGTCGCCGTCACCAGCGGCCCGCCGGCATTGCTCAAAGGGGCGACCACGATCGCTTTGCCATAGCGGAACGCGTAGACCAGCATCAGCGCGCCGATCGCGTTCAGCATCTGGATGCCGGCCGCGAGCCAGGGGCCGTCCCAGCCCCAATTCACCGGATGGGAGAAATCCGTCATCAGCACGGCGACCGGGATCAGAACGAGGCCGGACAGCATCATGTAGAAGAAGATGCTTTCCGCACGCATGCTGGCGTTGGCGAGCTTCATGAAATAGGCCTGCACGCCCCAGCATGCCATTACGATCAAGGCGAGAAGGAACCAGCCGACGCCATAGCCCGTAACCGCGCCTGTGGGGTTGTAATCGAACATCGGCAGCGCCAACAGTGCGAGCAATACGCCGACGATCCCGAGCTTGTTGGTGCGTTCGCCAATGAACAGGAACGACATCACGATCGTCACCAGCGGCGACAGGGAAACGACCGGGAAAACCAGATAGGCCGGTCCGACGGTCACGGCGCGGAACAGAATCATCTGTCCGCCGGCGCCGAGCAGGCCGATGGCCAAGCCGTAGAAGATGGCTTTGGGGCTGATGTCGAGATGCCAGCGCTCGCGGCGAAGCACGATCAGCGCCGGCGGAATCATGGTCAGCGCCCAGACGCAATAGGTCAGGGTTTCGGGAAATCCCCGCTTGGCGGAAATGCCGGCGAAAGCGCCCCAAATGCCCCACAGAACAACCGTCGTCAGTGCGAACATGAGCCAGCGGTGGCGGTTCGGGGCGGGTGTACCGGATTGCGGCTGCGATGCGAGAACGGCGTCGGTCATGCGGAGGCTCCGGTCGGAATGGCCTCGATCAGCAAGGCGCGGCGGAACGAAACGGTGATACGGGGAGCGGCGGGAGAGACCGCGCCGAGATCGCGCCCTTCAACGTAATCGTGCACGGTGCAGGGGCCCTTAAGGCCGCGCAGTTCGATCGGGCCGTTCCATTCCTTGGCATAGAACGCATAGTAAAGCCGGCCGTCTTTCTCGATGGCGTGCGCTTCGGGTTTGTCGAAGCCCATATCGTACAACTCGCCGCGATAGCGGCCGAGCGGCAGCATCTTGTCGCCGTAGATCTTGATCCATTTGCGCCAGACCGCTTCCTTCTCGGGCGTAAGCCGCACATTGGTGCTTTCACCATGGCCTTCGCCGGGAAAAGTGAACTTGGTCGACACGATCGCGCCGATGCCCACCGTCGAGGCAAAATCGTCGCCGCCGTCGCTGAGTTCGACATGGTCGCCCGCAAACGGCGCCGCCGGTCCCATCAAGGCCTTCAGTGATTTGCCTTTGAGCCGTACCTGGAACGAGGAGGTCGGATCGGACGCCGGTGCCTGATCCATGTAGGGGAAATTGTAGTAGGCATAGCTGTCGCCGCAGGGACAGAGTTCCACCACGGCATTGGGATTGATGGCGTGCACGGTGTCGTACACGGCCTTCCAGAACGCCTGCAGCCCTTCGACCGAATCGGTGGGATGTGCATGATGGTGATCGGGGTTGTGGCACGGCGCGACACCATTCAAATGCTGACCGTCGATCTTGACGCCATCGAAGCCCCACTCGCCGATGATCCGCGTCATCACTTGTTTGATCCACGTAATTGTCGGCGCATAGGCAGGGCAGAGCGTCAGGCTGTTCCAGAACGACACCATTTGCGGCTCGCCGTAAGGACCGCGCAGCAGCATGTCGCTGTGATCGTGTAGAAGATCGGAGCCGGGCGCCGCAGCGAGTGGTGCGATCCATAACCGCGGCCGCATGCCGGCATCTTTGATCGTCTTGACCAGCGCCTTCATGTCGGCATCGCCGGCGGGATATTTCTTGGTGATCGGCACCCAGTCGCCGATGGCCTTCTGCCAGCCGTCGTCCAGTACCGTCCATTTGAGGCCGAGCTCAGCGGCCTTTGGCATCGCACCGCGAACTTCGTCGACCGAGACCTCTCGGCCATAGCCCCAGGCGCACCAGATGCTCTCATACGAACCCGCCGGCCGTTTCGGCGCACCGAGGCCGCGATCCGTCATCAGCTTCTGATAGGTTTCGAGCGTCGGGAAAAAGTCGCCGTTGTGAACGGCCAGGAAGGTTTCGAAGGTCGAAAGCTCCGCACCGGGTGCCAAGGTCTGCTTGTCGTCCATGTCGACGGCGACGGCCGCGCCTTGCGTCGTGCCGACCAGCGGCAGCGAGACCAGTTTCGGCGTCAATTCGAGATGGCCGACCGCAAGGCCTGCATCAGGACGCCAGACATCGACGATGGGCGTGCCGCCGCCGTAATCGGCTCCGTTCATGCCCATGAAATTGGCTTGGTTGAAACCGGGGTTGACCGGCAGCACCCAATCGCGCCGGTCGTCGTGCGAGGAGCCGTTCCACGACCAGAAGCCGCGTCCGGTCTCTTTCAGCATATGCGCGCCGTTGCCCCAGCCTTCGACGTTGAGCGCCTTGGTGCCTGCGTTGCGATAGATCACCCGTTGCACGACGAAACCGGGATAGCGCTCGTAGAGCGTCAGGACGACGGTCGTTTCGAGCCCGTCTTCGCTTTTGCCGGTGATCTCGTGGCGATCCCCCTTGCCATGGAAATCGCGTACGCGCGTCTTGCGGTGGCCGGTAAAGTGGAATGGCCCCGCGGTCTTGTCGCCGTCCAGATGAAGGCTTTCGGATGCATCGAAATCCGTGAGGCTGACCCAGGTGTTTGCCGACCGGAACTGGACGCGGCTTTTCAATGCCTGGTCGAACTCAAGGGCAATCCGCGAATCGGCCACCCGAACGGAGGGAGAGGGGGCTGCCGACGCCAGAGGCATCAGGGCGGCCCCGGACAACAGGGTCAGGACGGAGCGGCGGCAGAGCGGAAACAACATGGTGGAACCTCCGGGAACCAACCGGCGACGATTTTGATGTTGCATATTTCCGAGTCAAGATGCAAACAAAAACAACGAAACCGAAAGATATCGATCACCGATAGGGGAGTGCCTATGCGTATCGCGGTTGCCGTTCTCAGTACGGTCCTGTTGTTTGCCGGGGCTTCGGGCGCGGAAACGCCCTACAGCATGGCCGATTTCGCACGCGTCCACAAAATCGACGCCCACGTCCATGACAACGTTGCGGACGACACGTTCCTCGCCGTGGCCCGCAAAGCCAATTTCGAGCTTCTGTCGGTCAATGTCGATTATCCCGACTTTCCGAGCTTAGCCGAGCAGGCGAGGGTCGCCCACGTCCTTCGGGCGCGCGACAAGGCTCATTTCCACTTTACGACAACGTTTTCGATGAAAGGCTTTGGCACGCCGAATTGGGCCGCCGAGGTCAACAAGCACATCGATGCGGAAAAAGCCGCCGGTGCCGTCGCCGTGAAGATCTGGAAGAACGTCGGCCTGATCGAAAAAAACGCCAAGGGCCGCTTCATCATGCTTGACGATCCCGGCTTCGATCCGGTCGTCGCCCACATGATCGCCGTCAAGTTGCCGCTGATCGATCACCAGGGCGAACCGTATAATTGCTGGCAGCCGCTCGACAAGATGTCGACCGACAACGACCGGGAGTACTTCAAGGCGCATCCGCAGTACTACATGTACCTGCACCCGGAAGATCCGTCGTACGAAACGCTGATGAAGGCGCGGGACGCACTGGTGGCCAAGCACCCCGATCTGCATTTCGTCGGTGCGCACATGGCGAGCCTGGAATGGAGCGTCGACCGCCTCGCGGCCTTTCTCGACCGCTATCCCAATGCGAATGTCGATCTCGCCGCGCGGATGAGCCAAGTGATGTATCAGTCGGCCCGCGACTATAAGAAGGTGCGCGACTTCTACATCAAGTATCAGGACCGTCTGCTCTACGCGACCGACCTGACGCATAACCCGGAGACTGACGGCCCCGCAGTCGCTCAGAACCCCGATATCCGCGGTGCTGCTTTCGCCCAAGAGGCCG
>JAHFQC010000022.1:36901-64446 GCA_023259375.1 Alphaproteobacteria bacterium | reverse complement strand
CCTGATCCGTCATATCCTGGCGCGCTACCACGAAGTCCATCGCCGGGAACTACCGGAACTGATCCGTCTGGCCAAGCGCGTCGAAGCTGTCCATGGCGAGCGTCCGGACGCCCCCAAGGGGCTCGCCCATATCCTGGTGCCGTTCGCGCGCGAGCTCGACGATCACATGCGCAAGGAAGAGATGGTGCTGTTCCCGATGATGGAAGAAGGCGGCAACGACTTCATCCGCCATCCGATCGGCGTCATGCGGGCGGAGCACATCGAAGCGGGCGCCACGCTGAAGCTGCTGGAAGCCTTCGCCGTCGAACCGCCGGCCGACGCCTGCCCGACCTGGCGCGCGCTCAACGCCGGCCTCGCCAAGTTCTGCGACGACCTGATGAACCACATCCATCTCGAAAACAACGTCTTGTTCCCGGCCTTCGAAGCGGCCGGACATCACGAAGGATGTGGCTGCGGGCATTAACCCCCGCAGCTCGTCACACCGCCAACGAGCTCGACATTTCCGTCGTGTGCGCGTGGCCGTCGCGACGGTGATAGACGGCGACGACCAGGATGTGATCGACCTCGGCCGCGCCCAGCGGCAGATAGAGGTATTCGCAGTAGATGTGGCCGCGCGCCGCGCCGGTGCGATCGATCCAACCGCGCATGGCGAGCGGCTCGCCTTCGCGCACAATGCAATCGTAGACCGGCTTGATGAATTTCGGAAAATGCGGTGTCAGTGTCTTGGTGTGGCTCCAGCGCAGACCCTGGAACGACTGCCCGTGCGCCATCACGGAGGCATCGCCGACAATGCGGTATTCGTAATCGGCGCCACCCTCGATCACCTTGATCAGCGTGGTGTTGCGCAAGATCGGCTTCATCACGCGCGGCGTGATGTCCTGGCGCGCGGGAAGACGGCGGCCGTTCTTGAGACCCTCCCAGATCCGCAGCGTGTTCAACAGGATGGGGTTATCGACCTGGTCCAGCGCGATGCGGTGGCAGGGGCGCGGATTGGCGTCGCCGCCAACCGCAAACAAACCATCGACATCCATCTTGGACATGGCAACTTGCCGGGATCTAAGTCGCCATGATTTAGCCGCATTGGTTATTAACGCGGCGTTTATTTCTTACGCGGGGACAGCAACGCAACCCTGATATTCCTAGGTTACAGGGAGAAAACCGATCATCGAGGCGGTGAGCCCGCTCGCCAAGGTCCCGGCAAGCAGCGAACGCATCACCAGCGGCACCACTTCGTCGCGGCGGGAAGGCTCCAACGCGCTCATGCCGGCAATAACGATGCCGACGGAAGAGAAGTTGGCGAAGCCGCACATGGCGTAAACGCAAATCAGCGTCGAGTGCGGATCGAGCGTACCGGCCGGCATCGCCGCAAGATTCATATAAGCGATCAGCTCGTTGAGGATCGTCTTGGTGCCCAAAAGGCTGCCGGCGGAGACCGCCTCATGCCACGGCACGCCGTAAAGCCACACCACCGGCGCGAAAATCCAACCAAATACACGTTGTAGTGTAAGCGGCGTTCCACCAACGACCGGAGCATGCGCGAGGATCATGTTGGCGAGCGCGACCAAGGCCGTCACCACGATCAGCATGGCGATGATCTGCCAATAGATCTTGAGACCGACCTCAGTGCCGTGGCTGACCGCATCCATGCTGGAGCGGTATTTCATCTCGGAGTCCAACACGGTGTCGGTCGCCGCCGCGCCAGGGATCATGATGCGGGCAATGACGATGGCGCCGAACAGGCTCATCATCGAGGCGATCAGGATGTGGCCCAGCGCGCCCGGCAGAACGGGTTTGAGGATCGTCGCGTAGAGCACGAACACGGTCCCCGCCACCACGCTCATGCCGACGGTGAACATGATGAACAACTCGGCCCGGTTGAGCTTGCCGAGGTAAGGCCGGATCACCAGCAACCCTTCGACATTACCGAGGAACACGGTCGAAGCGCCTCCAAGACCCACGGCACCGCCGATGCCGAGCACGCGCCTGAGCAAAATCGCGATCCCCTTGACCACGATCTCCAGGATCCTCCAGTGCCACAGAAGGGCCGACAGCGCGCTGATGACGATGATCAGCGGCAAGACGCCGAAGGCGAAATTGATAAAGGCGCCGGCATTGGTAACGGTGAACGGCGCATCCCCGAGACCGACATAGCCGAACACGAACGAGGTGCCCGCCCTGGTGGCTTCGGTCAGGGCAGCCACCACCCCGTTAAGGGCGAACAGCGCGTCGCGCGCCACCGGTACTTTCAGCAGCAGCAGCGCCAGGAAGAATTGGACCAGCACGCCGGCAACGACGATGCGGACCGGGAAGGCACGCCGGTTCTCGGACGCAAGCCAAGCGACGAAAAGAATGAAGGCGATGCCGAGCAGGGATTGCGGATGCAAGCCCAGCGACATAGAGGAAAGGAATTCCTGGATTCGCGTCACGCGTGCCCCCGTTGGTATCAGGCTCGAAACAGTAGAAGGGATGGCAATGGCCACCACCGAATTAATCGCCGCAGGCCTCGGGCTGGTCAATGTCTGGCTGGTGGTCCGCCGCAGCGTCTGGAACTACCCGTTCGGCCTCGCCATGGTGACGCTGTACGGCTTCGTGTTCTACGACGCGCGGCTCTATTCCGACACGATCCTGCAGGTCTACTTCTTTGCCGTGCAGGTGTTCGGCTGGTGGTACTGGCTGAAAAGCCGGGACACTGAGGGGTTGGTGCTGCCCGAAATCCTGGGGATGAAAGGCCGCCTCTGGGCACTTGGCGCTACCGTTGCGGCCACCGCGGCGACGGGATGGTTTTTCGCCACCTACACCAACGCCGCGGCACCCTGGTTCGACGCCTTCATCGCCGCCGCGTCGGTGACCGGACAGACACTGCAGTCCTATCGCAAGATCGAAAGCTGGGTCTGGTGGATCGCGGTCGATATCGTCGCGGTCGGCGTCTACGCCTGGAAAGGCCTCTATCCTACCACCGGCCTGTACGCGATATTCCTCGTCATGTCGGTCGCCGGCCTCGTATCGTGGCGGCGCCAGCTTGCCCAATCCGCTTCCATCGAGGTGCCCGCGTGAGCCGTGGTTTTCTTCTAGGCAAATTCCTGCCGCCGCATCGCGGCCACCTGATGCTGTGCGATTTCGCCAAGGCGTATTGCGACGAGCTTACGGTGCTGGTTTGCTCCCGTCCTTCCGAGCCGATCGACGGGGCCACGCGCGCGGCGTGGATGCGCGAACTGGTGCCAAGCGCGCGCGTGATCCACCTCGACCGCGATGTGCCGCAGGATCCGAGCGAACATCCCGAGTTCTGGCCGATCTGGCGCGAGATCGTAAAATCCGCCCATCCCGAGCCGATCGATTTCGTTTTCAGCAGCGAAGCCTATGGCAAACGGCTGGCAGAAGAATCCGGCGCACGCCATGTGCCGTTCGATCCCGACCGCCTCGCCGCTCCGGTTTCGGGGACCCAGGTACGCGCCCATCCGTACCTTTTCTGGGACCACCTGCCGCCGCCGGTGCGCGCCCATTACGTCAAAACCGTGTGCCTGTTCGGGCCGGAATCAACCGGCAAATCGACTTTGGCCAAGCGCCTCGCGACGCATTTCCATACCATCGCGGCGCCGGAATACGGGCGCACCTATTGCGAAGTCTTCGGCACCTACTGCACCGCCGACGACCTCAGGAACATCGTCAAAGGGCAAGCGGCTCTCGAGGCCGCCGCCAAGCGCCGCGCCAACCGGCTTCTCATCCTCGATACCGACCGGCTGATGACGGCGCTGTGGGCCGACATGCTGCTCGGAGTCCGTCCGCCCGATCTCGACGCCGTGCCGGAGTTCGCCGATCTTTATCTGCTGGCCGATATCGACATTCCGTGGGCCGACGACGGCACCCGCTACTTCCCGGGCGATGCCGCGCGTCAACGCTTCTATCGCATTTGCCACGAGGAGTTGGAAAAACGAGGGCTGCCGTTCGAAATCATCGGCGGCGACCGCGACGGACGCCTGAAAATGGCCGCCGATGCCATCAACCGCCATTTCCCCGAACTGAGCGGGGGCTGACAGATCCTTACCGGCAGATTGCCTCTGCGGCATGCCCCTGCCATGAATAGGGTCTCGAATCCATGAGGGATGCGGCGTGACGGGACGCCCGACAGAGATCAAGGCACTGGCCGGGGCGCGCGCATTTCCGCCGCTGATCCTGGTGCTGTTCCATTTCTGCGAAGGGCACAAATACCGCGGCATGGACGAAGCCATCTGCTCGACCGCGTGGTGGCACTACTTCTTCACCTGCGGCAAGTGGTTCGATCTGCCGGTGGCGCACGGTTATATCTGGGTGGAGTTCTTCTTCGCCCTCTCCGGCTTCATCCTGGTGCATGTCTACGGCGCACGCACGGCCGAGTTCTGGCAGATCAAGAGCGGCGCCTATCTCGCCTTCCTCAGGGCACGGCTGGCGCGGCTTTATCCCGTCCACGTCGTCACCCTGATTTCGATGCTGCTGTTGATGTGGACCCTCAACCAGCTCTCCTATTGGGGCGGGTATCTGTCGATCTATCACCAGCCGTGGGCGCCGATTAACACCTGGCCGAGTTTCGTTGCCAACCTCGCGCTGGTGCAGGCGTGGAACATCTATCCGGTGCTGACCTGGAACGGTGCGTCGTGGTTCGTGTCGGTGGAGTTTTTGCTGTGCCTGCTCTTTCCGATCTACCTGATCCTGTCGCGCGGACGCTGGTGGATGGGCGTGGCGATGATCGGCTTCGGCGTGTCCTGGCTTCTGCTGCTGGCAGTCGGCGGCGGACACGGGCTCGACGTCACGTTTCATGATGGCATTTTCCGCGGCATGGCCGGGTTCGCCGTCGGCGTCGGCCTCGCGATGGTTTACCGGCAGGCAAAAAAATCCGGCGCCGACGCTTTGCCGGAATGGATATTCCACGCGGCGCAAGCGGTGGCACTGCTTTATCTGTTTTGGGCGACCTATCGCACCGGATGGAACCACACGGTCAACGATCAATGGACCGCGACGGCACTGTTCGCGCTGATCTTCGTGCTCGCATTCGACCGCGGCTTCCTTGCCAAAGCACTTTCGACAAAGGTGCCGCTGCGGTTGGGTGAATGGTCTTACGGCGTCTACATGGGCCAGACCTTCTGGCTTCAGGCGATCCGCTATTTCGAACAACGTTGGTATCCTTCCGACGATACCTTGATCCTGGGCTTGCGTTTCGGCGACGTGATGTGGTGGGCTGAGCCGTTCATGCTGGTGGGAATCTGCATCGCGTGGGGAGCCCTTCTGACGGTCTTGGTGGAACAGCCGGCCAATCGGTGGCTGCGGCACCGGCAAAACCCGTCGAGATAAAAGCTCTGTCCGGCGCCCGTGCGATCGGCGCGCTGGCGATTGTCGCTTATCACTTCTGCGATGCTCATTATTACGTACCGTTCTCCGTGGTAATGGGGCCACTGGTGACGAAGGCCTATCTGTGGGTGGAGTTCTTCTTCGCGCTTTCCGGCTTCATCCTGGTGCACGTCTACAGCGGTCGTAAACTGCATTACGGATCATTCTTGAAAGCGCGGCTGGCGCGGCTCTATCCGGTGCATCTGGCGACACTCCTGTCGATGGTGGCGCTAATGCTTCTGATCAATGCACTGGCGGCGCGCTGGCATTTTCATTCGATCTTCGCCGGCTCCGGCGCACGCCTCATCACCGCAGAAGGTTTCATCGCCAGCCTGTTCCTGGTGCAGTCCTGGGGAATTCTCCCGGGGCTAACCTGGAACACCGTTTCGTGGTTTGTTTCGGTCGAGTTCTTCCTCTGCCTTGCGTTTCCGGTTTTCCTGATGCTAGCGCGCGGCGGACCGTGGCGAGGCGTCGTGCTGGTCGCGGCCGGTGCCGCGTGGCTTGCTTTCCTTGACTGGAACTCAGGTGTTGGCCTCGATATCACATATCGAAACGGTCTGTTCCGCGGCATGGCGGATTTCCTGATGGGCGCCGGGCTCGCCATGATATTCCATACGCTGAAGAACAAACCTGTTCCGGAACGTGTTCTTTCCTGGATACAGGCAATCGTTCTCGCAGCCGTGCTAGCGGCGTTCCATCTTTCCGGGCCGCGGCATTCGCGCGGGAATATCGTCCCCGGTCTGGCATTGATCGCGCTGATACTGCCGCTCGCCTTCGATAAGGGCTTCCTGGCGCGGATTTTCCAGACCCGTCTCTTTCAGATCCTCGGCGGCTGGTCCTATGGCATCTATATGGGCCAGACCTTGTGGATGCAGACCCTGCGCCAAGTCGATCCTGCGCTGGTCAGAATTCTGCACGCAAACCTGTTCGGCATCCGTATCAGCAATATCACATGGTACGCCGAACCGCTCACAGTGTTGCTGATCTGCGTCCTTTGGGGTGCGCTGCTGACCATCCTGGTCGAGCGGCCGGCACTCCGGTTCATTTTGCGTCATCCGGCCAGCGAAACACGGCGGTGATGGCGGTACCGTTGACGGCATACCGGACGACACAAGCGGAATCATTGCCGAGGGCGTAGCGGATGAGTTGTGTCCCCAGTCCTTCGTCGCGGGAAGGCGCCGATGGTGCGGTCTCGATCCATTCGAGGACAATGACGCCATTCCCCGTCCGCCACGATAGCTCCACGGGGCCCAATCCTTCGGCGAGGGCGCCGTACTTCATCGAGTTGGTGCACAGCTCGTAAAGCGCCATCGACAAGCCGCCGACATGACGTGCGGGCACTTTTGCCTCGGGACCAGGACGCAGATCCAATCCGGGATTGGGCAGAAACGGCGCCAATGCCGATTTGACGAGTTCGGCAAGATCGACGTCGGACCAGCCGCTCTGCACCAGCATATCCTGCGCCGAACCGAGCGCCACCAAACGTGCCGATAGAACCGCTTTGTATTCCGGTACGGTGTGGACCTCACGCGCCAGCTTGGAGGCGATCGCTTGGATGACCGCGATGAGATTTTTGATGCGATGGACGGATTCCCGCGCCGCACGATCGCGCCGCACCTCGCTTTCGACCAGCGAATCCTGCACCAGACGCGACTTGCCTACGATCCACGCGAGGAAAGAGGACAGCACCAGATAGATCACCAGCGAAATCACGGTGCGCGACGACGTCAGAGCGAACGAGTTGAACGGCACCATGAAAAAGAACCATGTCAGCAACACCGTCACGCCGGTCACCGCAAGTCCGATGCGCGGTCCACCGAGCAAGGCCGATATCGTCACGGAGGCATAGAAGGTTATGAACGGCGGCAGAGGCTCGCCGACCGCAGCATCAAGCAGGGGCTTGGCGACGAAGCCCGCCAGTACCAATGCAGCCGCGATCGCCCATGCGGCCGCCGAATCCGGACGCGGCCACGGACTGGCGCTCCAGTCGGTGAACGTTCTCAGCCAGTGTCGCAATGTTTCCATCAGCGCAGCCCCACCATGGCGGGATTTTTTCGCAAATGCGCAAGCGATGGTAAACTGCGAAATTGCATCGCGACGTTGTGACGTTACGTAATATCGGTATGCGCAGCGTACAATAATGAGACAGTCACCGCGGCGTTACGGCGAGGAGTTTGTTTCCATCCCGGCATTCTCACCCGGCAACGCTTTGCGGAATTCTTCCGTCAACCAGTCGAGAAATACCCGCACGCGCGGCGACATCAGCCGGTCGCGAGGAAACAGCAGCGATACGGGTGTCGGCGACGGCGGCGTTTTCCGCAAAATCTCAACTAGACGGCCGGCGACAAAGTCGGCCTCGTTGCGATATCGCGGTACCTGGATCAGGCCGAGACCGCGCAAAGCGGCTTCGCGGTAGCTTTCGGCGGCAT
Organism: Alphaproteobacteria bacterium; assembly: GCA_023259375.1. Taxonomy (GTDB): domain Bacteria; phylum Pseudomonadota; class Alphaproteobacteria; order Micropepsales; family Micropepsaceae; genus Rhizomicrobium. The sequence continues at coordinate 56,659 of JAHFQC010000022.1, read as the reverse complement.
TCACAGCCAGCACCATCGGCAGCATCACCGTCTTCTTCTCGCCGGCGACCATGAATTCAAGCGGCAGGATGCCGCCAGTGGCCGACGAGCGATAGCCGATCATGCGGTGACCATCGAGATGATCCCAGCGCTCCGGCATGCCAAAGCGCGCGACGTAATCGGGCGAAACGCACGTTACCTCGGGCAGAAGCGCAATACGGCGGGCGACGAGATCGCTGTTGCCGACCGGGCCGGCCCGCACCACGCAGTCGACGCCTTCGGCAATCGGATCGATGAAGCGATCGGTCTCGCTCATTTGCACGTCGAGGCCCGGATGCTCGTCGAGAAAGCGCGGCAGGCCCGGCAGGATGATGTGCCGCGCCAGCGAGCCTTGGGCATCGACGCGAACTGTGCCTTTCGGCTTGGTGCCGCGGAACGCGGTCTCCGCCTCCTCGAAATCCGCAAGCAACGCGAGGCAGCGGCGGCGATAGGCTTCGCCGTCGGGCGTGAGACGAACTTGGCGCGTGGTGCGCTCCAGCAGCCGGGCACCCAGCCGTTTTTCCAACTCCTTCACCGCATCGCTGACCGTCGATGCCGGCAAACCGAGATCACGCGCGGCGGCGGCAAAACTCATCCGCTCGGCTACCCTGACGAACACCTGCATAGTCTCGAGCCGGTCCATTATTCGAATTTTCCGAATGGTGAAGTCGGATTATAGGGGATTATCCGAAAAACAGGAATTTGTATCTTGGCCTTCGAGAAACAACGGAGGTTTCCATGTCCAAGATCGCCCTCATCACCGGTGCCAGCCGCGGCATCGGCCACGCCGCCGCCCTTGCCCTCGCCGCCAAAGGCGTGACGGTGATCGGCACATACGTCAGCAACAAAGCCGCTGCCGATAAAACCGCCGCCGAAATCACGGCCACGGGCAGCAAATCGGTGATGCTGCCGCTCAATACCGGCGCTATCGCGACGTTCGCCGGATTCGCCGAAACCCTGAAAAGCGTGCTCAAGGATCTCGGCGCCGAGCATTTCGATTTTCTGGTCAACAATGCCGGCTTCGGTCTGCACAAGCCCTTTGCCGAAACCACTGAGGCCGAATTCGACGGGTTGATGAACGTCCATTTCAAGGGCGTCTACTTCCTGACCCAAACACTCCTGCCGCTCATCGCCGACGGCGGCCGCATCCTCAATCTTTCGAGCGGGCTCGCCCGCTTCGCTATGCCCGGCGCTTCCGCCTACGGCGCGATGAAAGCCGGTGTCGAAGCCCTGACGCGCTATCTCGCCAAGGAACTCGGCCCGCGCGGCATCCGCGTCAACACGGTCGCGCCGGGCGCCATCGCTACCGACTTCAACGGTGGCGCAGTGCGCGACAACAAGCAGACCAGTGATTTCGTCGCCTCGGTCACTGCGCTGGGACGTCCCGGCGAACCCGAAGAGATCGGCGGCGTCATCGCGGCACTGCTCGACGACCAGACGGGATGGATCAACGGCCAGCGGATCGAAGCATCCGGCGGCATGTACGTGTAGCGAGAGCCGCAGAGGCCATGTCTGAGGGGGCGGCAGAGCGGGTCCGCCCCCGGACATCATGACCGGCTTGTCAGGACTTCGGCCAGGGACGACAGTGCCCCCGCATCGCAATCTGGGGAAGCCCGTGAACATCGCCGATCAGCCGAAAACGGAACGTACTTTCCTCGGCCATCCCATCGGCCTGTTGTGGCTGTCGGCGTCGGAATTCTGGGAGCGCTTCTGCTATTACGGCATGCAGGCGCTCCTGACCCTGTACCTCTACAAATACCTGCTCCAGCCGGGACACGTCGAACAGGTGTGGGGCTTCGAGACGTTTCGGCAAGGGCTCGATTGGCTGATCGTTAGCCTGCCGATGATCTTTCACAAGACCGATATGGCGTATGCCTCGTACACCTCTCAGCTTTATGCCGGGCTGGTGTATGTCACGCCGCTGATTGGCGGCCTCCTTGCCGACCGCGTGCTCGGGCGGACGCTGACCGTGGCGCTTGGCTCAGCCCTCATGGTGATCGGCACGTTCCTGCTCGCCTTCAATCAGACGTTCCTGTGGGGCTTGGCGGCGCTACTGGTGGGCGTCGGCTGCTTCAAAGGCAATATCGCGGCGCAGGTGGGCGATCTTTATTCCAAGACCGACAATCGCCGGGCCGATGCCTTTCAGATCTACATGATGGGCATTCAGTTCGCGGTGGTGTTTTCCCCCATTATCTGCGGCGGACTTGGCCAGAAAGTCGACTGGCACCTCGGCTTCATCGCCGCCGGCGTGGGTATGGCTATCGGCCTTGCGACATATCTTTTGGGACGCAAACACTTCCCGCCGGAGCCGATCAAAAAGAAGGGACCGACGAAAGAACGCGAGCCGCTTTCATCGCGCGATTGGGCCGCGCTGGTCCTGCTCGTCTTGCTCCTGCCAGTTCTGGCATTTGCGGTCGTCGGCAATCAGCAGATCTTCAACGTCTATCTGGTGTGGTCGGAAGTGAACTACCAGTTGACCTTCTTCGGCTGGACCGTTCCGAGCACCTGGATGATGTCATTCGATGCGGTATTCAGCTTTGCCACTATGATCGCCGTCATCAGTTTCTGGCGTTGGTACGGCAAGAAGCGCACCGAGCCCGACGAGCTCACCAAAATCATCATCGGTGTTCTCATCAGTATGTGCGCACCGCTCGCTCTGGCGGGCGCCTCCGCCGTGGTCGCCCAAACCCATCATCCGGTCGGCCTGATCTGGGCCGTAGCGTTCCACCTGATCAACGATACCGGGTTCGCCATGGTGCTCCCCGTCGGCTTGGCACTCTATTCGCGCGCAGCGCCCAAGGGGCTCGGCGGAACGATGCTCGGCGTTTATTATTGGCACCTCTTCATCGCCAACACCTTCTTGGTCGGGATTCTGGGCGGCTTCTATAAGTCCATACCGGACACCCAGTTCTGGATGCTGCACGTCTATCTGATGGTTGGCGCGGCGGTGGTCCTGATCGCGGTCAAACTGCTGTTTGGCTCGCTTTTGGCGCCAAAATCGGCCGAAAACGCTTTATGACAGGGCTGTCATGCTAGTGTGAAGTTCTGAGTAGGTGCCCTCGGACCTTTTTCAAGGTTCGAGACCATGCGAAGGACGCATACCCGGTCTTGTGTGCAGTGCAGCATCGAAATCATTGTGCTGTCGCATCTCCCACTTATCTGAAGAACGTGCCCGGGACGAGAGATCCAAAGCGGATCGACATCCGGGACAAACTAAGGAGTGGGTCTAAAATGACTAGTAATTTCAAAAAGATCGCCGGTGCCAGCTTGCTGACTTTGGCCGTATTGGGTGGCGCTGCCACGTATCTTACCACCTCGCTGAATACCCCGGCGCGCGCCACTGTCGCCGTTGACGGTGTCACCAGCGAGCCCAGCCAGTTCGGCGAACGTCATGCCGAAGTGATCGTGACCGAGGGGCAGGCCTCCTAAACGCCTGCCTTGCGGCCCCACCCACCTTCCGGAAGGGAGGGTAAGCCGCTGAATTGCCAAGGCATGCCAAAATTGCATGACCCTTAATTTGGCAAGTTTCCGGAATACCATTGTGGCGCAAATGTGGCAGGCGTATTGTCTCCCCTGAGGCTGGTTAATGGCGGCCCAAACAAGCCGTCGACCGGCCCAGGATGGAGACAGCCATGGATGAATCCTACTCGTCGACTCTGAAGTCGATCGGCGCCATCGTTCTCACCCTCGCTCTGTTCCTCGGTGTCGGCTACTACGTGTACGAATCCCTGTTCGTACCGCCGGGCCCAGCGCAGACGGAAGACGTGGTGGCAACCGCCCCGGCTGCCCAGCCGGCAACGACCGACCAGAAGAACCCGTCATAGCGTGGAGCGTGGACGCGGCTTAGCCGCGTCAGTCTGCGACCTCCTCGAGCACGACGTCGTGGCCCCATAGCCGCTCGATATGCGCGACCACCAGATCCTTGGTGGCGTGATGCAGTGGGATGCCACGATACATCTTGTGCTCGAGGAAAAGGGTCCGATCTCCCTTGAGATCGGCGTCGACCACCTGGATGTTGGGATCGGCTATCCCGGTGTCGTATTGGCGCGCCAAGAGGCTACGCACCTTGCGATAGCCCTGCTCGTTGTGAATTGCGCTGACGTTGTAGGCGCCTTCGTCGGCCTTGTCGTAAAGCGCGAACAACCGAAAATCGCGGATCAGTTTCGGCGACAAGAACTGCTCGATGAAGCTCTCGTCGCGATAATTCGCCCACGCATCCTTCAGCGCCCCTACCCAATCGCCCGAGCCGGCGAAAGCGGGAAACCAGTCGCGATCTTCCGCGGTCGGATACTCGGCAATGCGGCGGATGTCGCTCATCATCGCAAAGCCGAGCGCATACGGATTGAGCCCACTGAAGCGGCGGTCGTCGAATTCCGGCTGAAAGACCACCGAGGTATGGCTGTGCAGGAATTCGAGCAGCGAGCCTTCGCTGATCATCCCGCGGTCGTACAAGATGTTCATGATGGTGTGGTGGACGAAGGTGGCGCAGCCCTCGTTCATCACCTTGGTCTGGCGCTGGGGATAGAAATACTGCGCCATGTTGCGCACGATGCGCAGGATCTCACGCTGCCAGCCGCGCAACGTCGGCGAGTTCTTCTCGATGAAATAAAGAAGATTCTCCTCCGGCAGCTTGATATCGCCGTCGAATTCCTCGTCATCCGGTGTCGGCGGAACGGCCGGCGGCTCGATGCCGGCCGGCAGGGTGCGCCAGAGGTCGTTATAGGCCTCCTCTTCATAGGCGGCGCGACGACGGCGCTTTTCCAGCACCCGCTCCCGCGACGGCTTGGGCGGACGGCGATAACGGAACACGCCCTGATCCATCAACGCATGCGCCGCATCCAGCACGAATTCCACTTCCTCGCGGCCGTAGCGCTCCTCGCAGGCGGAAATGTAGTGCTTGGCAAAAGCCAGATAATCGAGGATGCCCTCCGCATTGGTCCACTGGCGGAACAGGTAGTTGTTCTTGAAGAAGTGGTTATGGCCAAACGCGGCATGCGCCATGACGAGCGCCTGCATTGTCATGGTGTTTTCTTCGAGCAGATAGGAAATACAGGGGCTCGAATTGATGACGATCTCGTAGGCGAGCGCGGAATAGCCGGCGCGATACATCGTATCCTCGCGCGCGAACAGCTTGCCGAAACTCCAGTGATTGTACATCAGCGGCATGCCGAGCGAGGAATAGGCATCCAGCATCTGCTCCGACGAGATGATCTCCACCTGGTTGGGATAGACGTCGAGCTTCAAGTCATTGAGCGCAATTTCCTCGATTGCCTTGTAGGTGCGATCCAGTGTGGCGAAATCCCATTCGGCTTCGTTAAACAGCAACTTCCCGCTCACGGTCATGCCTCCGCTTTCTTGAATAGTTCGCGGAAGACCGGGAAGATGTCGGCCGGCTTGGAAATGCGCTTGGTGGCGAAGTTCGCCCACTCGGCGGCCACGGTGCGATAAGCGCGCCAGAGTTCGGCGCCGGAATCTTCGGAGGCAAACACTTCCATCTCACGCTCGTCGAGGATTTCGATGTAGGCGTAATACTGGCAGAGCGGCATCACGTCCTCGTTCAGCATCTCGACGCAACGCCGCGCATCACCCGATTGGGTGTAGCCGTCGGAAGCTTGCGCCGCGTAGATGTTCCAGTCGGAGGTGGTGTAGCGTTCGCGCTGGATCTCCAGCATCTTGTCGAGCGCCGTCGAGACGATCGTACCGCCGGACTGGCGCGAATAGAAGAACTCCTGCTCATCCACCTCCTGTGCATCGTGGGTGTGACGAATGAAGACAATATCGACCTTCTCATATCGGCGGCGCAGGAACAGGTGCAGCAGCATATAGAAGCGCTTGGCAAGGTCCTTCTCGCGTTCGCCCATCGAGCCCGACACGTCCATCAGGCAGAACATCACCGCCTGCGAGGTCGGCACTGGCTGTTCGGTGTAGGAATTGAAGCGCACGTCGACCGGATCGATGAACCCGACCCATTTGCGCCGCGCGATGGCGTAGGCGATCTTCTCCTTGAGGGCAGAGATTTTCGCGCGCGCTTCTTCCGTCCCGGGCTCGCGTTCGAGGTCGGCCAGTTCGGTTTCCATCATCTCGACTTCACGGAGAGAGGGACGGCGCAACGCCAAGCGACGCCCCTGCGCATTGCGCATGGTGCGGACGAGATTAATCTGCGATGGCGAGCCGGACGTCGTGATACCGGCGCGCTTCCATTGCTTGCTTTGCGTTTCCTTGAGCGTGGTGCGCACAAGGTTGGGCAGTTCGAGGTCCTCGAAAAAGATATCGAGCACCTCCTCCTCGTTCATGACGAATTCGAAATCGTCATCGCCTTCGCCAGAATCGGACGCCTGTTTACCGGAACCGCCCGCACCGCCTTGCGGCTTCTTGATCTCGTCGCCGGGCAGGAATTCCTTGTTGCCCGGCAACACGAAGTCGCGTTCGCCCGCCGTCTTGGGATCGAGACGGAAGCGCGGCTCCTTGGTGCCCTGGGTGGACACCTTGATCTTGCGTTCCTTGCCGATGTCGGCGACGGCGGAATCCTTGAGCGACTTCTGCACCGCGTCGCGAATTTGCTGGCGCGCGCGGCGCAGGAAGCGCTGGCGGTTGGCGAGCGACTTGCCTTTCGGATTCAGCCGCCGGTCGATGAAATATGTCATTACCCCGCCTTGTTCACCCGCATGTACCATTCGACCAGACGCCGGACCTGACGGGCGGTATAGCCGCGCGCCAGCATGCGTTTGACGAACTCGTTGTGCTTGGTCTGGGTATCGGTATCCTTTTTCGACTCGAAGCTGATCACCGGCAAAAGGTCCTCGACCTGCGTGAACATCCGTTTTTCGATCACCGAGCGGATTTTCTCGTACGCCGTCCATCCGGGATTCACGCCGTCGTGGGTAGCGCGATAACGCAGCGAGAACTTCACCACCTCGTTGCGGAAATCCTTGGGATTGGCGATACCCGCCGGCTTCTCGATTTTGCTGAGCTCGTTGTCGAGCGCATTGCGATCCAATAGCTGACCGGTATCGGCATCCTTGAAGTCCTGATCCTCGATCCAGGCGTCCGCATAGGCGATGTAGCGGTCGAACAGGTTCTGGCCGTATTCACCATAGCTTTCGAGATAGGCCTTCTGGATTTCCTTGCCGATGAACTCGGCATAACGCGGGGCCAGATCCGCCTTGATGTATTCGAGATATTTCTTCTCGGTGTCGTCGGCATACTGTTCGCGCCGGATCGCCTGCTCCAGCACATACATCAGATGCACGGGATCGGCCGCCACCTCGGTGACGTCGTAGTTGAAGGTCTCGGACAGCGACTTGTAGGCGAAACGGGTGGAAATGCCCGTCATGCCTTCGTCGATGCCGGCCTGATCCTTGTATTCCTGCAACGTCTTGGCCTTGGGATCGGTATCCTTGAGCTTCTCGCCGTCATAGACCCGCATCTTGGAGACGATGTTCGAATTCTCGTGCTCCTTGAGCCGCGTCATGACGCAGAACTTGGCAAGCATTTCCAGCGTCTCGGGCGCGCAGGGCGAATTCGAAAGTTCGGACCCTTTGAGAAGCTTCTTGTAGATCTGCGTTTCTTCGTGCACGCGCAGGCAATACGGCACCGTGATAACGCAGATGCGGTCGAGGAACGCCTCGTTGTTGCGGTTGGCCTTGAAGACCGTCCATTCGGCTTCATTCGAGTGCGCCAGGATCACACCGGCAAAAGGTATTGGCCCCAGCGTTTCGGTGCCGACGTAATTGCCTTCCTGCGTCGCAGTCAGCAGCGGGTGCAGCACCTTGATCGGCGCCTTGAACATTTCGACAAACTCAAGCAGGCCCTGATTGGCACGGCAGAGACCGCCGGAGAAGGAGTATGCGTCGGGATCGTTCTGGCTGTAGTGCTCCAGCTTGCGGATATCGACCTTGCCGGTGAGCGAGGAGATATCCTGGTTATTTTCATCGCCCGGCTCCGTCTTGGCCACAGCGATCTGCCGCAACTTCGACGGATACATCCGCACGACTTCGAACTTCGAGATGTCGCCGCCGAACTCGTCGAGACGCTTCACGGCCCACGGGCTCATGATGCCGCCGAGACGGTGTTTTTCGATGCCGTACTTTTCCTCGAGCAGGGTCATCAATTCCGCCGAGCGGAACAGACCGAGCGGGGATTCGAACACCGGACTGATCTCGTCGCCCGCTTTCAGGACGTAGATGGGGTTCTTCTCCATCAAATCCTTGAGACGTTCCGCGAGCGAGGATTTGCCGCCGCCGACCGGACCGAGCAGATAGAGAATCTGACGCTTCTCCTCGAGCCCCTGCGCCGCATGCTTGAAATAGCCGACGATCCGCTCAACGGTATCTTCCATACCGAAGAAGCCGTCGAAGGCTTTATAGAGTTTGATCGTGCGGTTGAAGAACAGCCGGCCAAGCCGCGCATCCTGCGCCGTGTCTACTAGTTCCGGTTCACCGATCGCAGCGACCATGCGCTCCGCCGGCGTTGCATAGAGCATTTTGTCATCACGCGCCGCGAGCAGCCAGTCGCGCAGCGACATGGTCTCAAAGCGTTCGCGCGCGTAGTCACGCGTGAAGATGTCAAAGACATCGAGAGTACCCATCGAAACTCCATTCCTTCCGCGACGCCCTCACGACAAACCCGTCATGAGCCCAGAGGCGTCACGAATGTTTGTATGCCAACGCGATTATTCCCCTAATTTGGAATTGTTCCAAGGGATCAACCGCCGCGATTGCATGCCTTTCATGTTTGCACCGTTGAATACACTTCTCCTCTCGCTGCAGAACGCGCGTGCGCTCGGCTGCGTTTGAAAACGCTTCATTTCCCCTCGACTGTCGCCGCTCACATAAACGCGTCCGCGGTGTGCTTGGTCCCATTGGGACGGCGGCGATTGAAACAAGTGTATCGTGATTTGCTCTCGTTCCAAATACACATTGCGCGAATTGTCGAACGCCCGTCACTCTTGAGACACGCGCCTTCCGTTTGGGCAACGTGAAAGCAAGGCGCACATTCGCGCGGCAAAATCAGTGTTAAAGGCATACGGAATGGCGCAGATCGCAGCTCTGCAAGTGCGCATGAAACAGTCATTCATCTGCGCACCAGCATCCGGCGCAACACCGGCGAAAAAATTTTTTGAAGCGCTTGCGAGTACCGCAGGATCGCGCAAAGCTTCTGCCTATGAGTAACCTTGCGCTACAAATCCGGCAGGCACGGCTCGACGACGCCGCCGATGTCGCGCAAGTTTACATCGACTCCTGGCATGACACGTATCCCGGTGTGTTACCGAGTGCGCTGTTGCGCGCCATGACCCCGCGCGGTCAGACCTCGCGTTGGGAAGCCGCGATCAGGGCACAGGGGCGCGAAACCGTTTTGGTTGCCGACAGCCGTCAGGGCATCATTGGTATGACGAGCGTCGGACCGACGCGCGATCGCGAGCTGGGTTTCGACAGTGAAGTTTACACCCTCTACGTCGATCCGGCGTATTTCGGTATGGGCGTGGGACGGGCGCTGCTCAAAGGCGCCTTCGCGCGTCTGCGCCAGAACGGATTTTCCAGCTGCGTGATCTGGGCCCATGCCAGAAACCACGCGCGATTTTTCTATGAAGCAATGGGCGGCCGACTGATCGCCGAACGCACCGCAAAGCTGATGGGCGAACCCTGTCCGGAAGTGGCGTTCGGCTGGAAAGTCCTCGCCTTGGCCGAGGGAACCGCGGAACGCCCTACATCGTAGCCCCTAAAAGGAAAGCGGCGCCCTTCAAATAGAGGGGCGCCGCCTTGTCCTTGCGCGAAAACCGCAATTCACGAATTGGGCGTGAATTTCACCGGAACCTTGATCGAGCCGGTACGGCTGCCGACCGGCAGAGCCTCGGCCACGCACATTGCAGCCTTGTCGAAGCCGGCTGCCGGCGACGGTGCTTCAAGCACCTTGCAATCGCTCAGCTTGCCATCGGCAGCATTGCATTCAAGCATCACGGACGCACTGGTCTTCGTATTCGCAAATTTGCTGGCGCAGGCCGCGAACTGCTCCGCCAAGCTGCCCGCCGACGCACCCGCCGTCAAAAACAAAGCCGCCACAGTCGCCGCCAAAGCCGCATTCATCGTTCTCACTGGAACACCCCTTTTGGTTTTCTACCCGTACTGGTACCGGCACCATTTCCCGGTCCAGAGGGGAGTAGCGCTGAGGCCCTTAACGGCAACTTGCTCAAAAAAGGTTCAAGTGTGGCGGTTCCGCGAATGGTGAATAATGCGGAAAGGATTTTGACCGCATTTTCTCATACGCAGCCCAAAGGGCTCCGGTTTCCCGCAAAACACACGGCTAAGGCGAGATTTAACAGGTCACTCCGGACCGCGCAGGTCGCGGGGGCGCACGAAGTTCAGCAACTCGCCCTCACCGCGCTCGGCCGCACTCCACATTTCGACGTCAAATTCCAGAATCGCGACGGCAGCGGGGGGGTATTCGGCATCCAGAAGCTGATGCAGTTTGCGTGTTTTGGTGTCGCCCGGCGGCCGCGCGAACTTCTTGACCGCCTCCTCCAGCCCCGGATTGTGGCCGATCAGCAGTAGCGTATCGACCTTGTCGCGCAACTGACGCACCAGATTTACGATGGTCAGCCACCGCGCGAGGTAGAGTTCGGGAAGGTGGCGCACGGTCGGCGCCGCAGAAAGCTGGGGCAGAATAAGCTCGAGCGTCTCACGGGTACGCAGCGCCGACGAGCACAGCACCAGATCGGGCTCCGCGCCTTCCTCCTTCAGGAACTGGCCCATCCGGATGGCGTCGGAGCGGCCGCGGTCTGCCAGCCGCCGGTCGCGATCCTCCAAATCCGGCGAAGCCGGAATGGCCTTGGCATGGCGCAGAAAAATGAGACGTTTCACGATACCTGATACCGGGCGCGCGCACCGCGCTCGAGCGCAGCGGCCACCAATTTGTCGATCCCCAAGGCGCGGCGCAGCGTCTCGATCACCCGGATCTCTTCCAACGCCACGCGATGATCGCTAAGCGCCAGTTCGAGGGCGACCCAATAGGCCGTTTCGCGCAAGGGCTCCGACAAGGCTTCGACCACCAGACCGAGAACTGCCGACAGGCCTTCCGGCTCTTGCAGAATATCCGAGCAGTCTGCCACCGTCGCACTCAGCCGGTCGGGATCGAAATCCTTGAAGGCCGGCAGACGGCGGCTCAGATCGCGAATTGACTCGATCTCCCGCTCGTTCATCGCGCCGTCGGCGGCGGAGATGACGACCATGACGTAAATGAGGGCGGCGTGGGGGCTGATCGTGTTCATGTTTGGAATCGCGGCGAATTTCAGAGAAGTGTTTACGGGAACTTGACCCACCCCGGCAAGGCTCGCATGATTCTGGCGGCTATCCCCTGCATGTAAGAGCTTCGAACTATGGCGGTTTCGGACTGATGACGACACAAAAGAACCCGGAACACTGGCGGCCGCGGACCCAGGCCGTGCGCGGCGGACAGATTCGTACGCCGTTCCAGGAAACCGCCGAGGCGCTGTTTCTGACGTCGGGCTATGCCTATGACGCCCCCGAGGAACCGGAAGCGCGGTTCAAAGGGGAGGCCGAAGGCTACACCTATACCCGCTACGGCAATCCGACGGTGGGAATGTTCGAGGCCCGCATGGCAGCCCTTGAAGGCGCCCCCGTCGCGCGCGCCACGGCGAGCGGCATGGCAGCGGTATCAGCCGCGTTCCTGGCCGCGCTCAAGACGGGCGATCACGTCGTGGCCGCCCGCGCCATGTTCGGAGCCTGCCGTTTTGTGGTGGAGGACATCCTCGCCCGCTTCGGCATCACCTCGACCATTGTCGACGGCACCGACCTCGATGCTTGGCAGAAGGCGATCACGCCAGCCACGAAGATGCTGTTCCTGGAAACGCCAGCCAATCCGACTCTCGCCATCGCCGATATCCGTGCCATCGCCGAAATCGCCGACAAGGCCGGGGCGCGGCTGATGGTCGACAACGCGTTCGCCAGCCCCGCCTTGCAGCGGCCAATGCAACACGGCGCCCATATCGTGGTGCATTCCTCGACCAAGTACATCGACGGACAGGGCCGCGCCATGGGCGGCGTGATCCTGTGCCGCGAAGATTTCCTGGCTGACCATCTGCAGACCTTCCTGCGCAACACCGGCCCGATCATCAGCCCGTTCAATGCGTGGCTACATCTGAAAAGCCTGGAAACACTGGACCTTCGAATGAAGGCCCATTGCGAAAACGCGCGGGCGGTGGCCGATTTCCTGGCCGGGCAGAAAGGGGTGCGCCGCGTGCTCTATCCCTTCCGCGACGACCATCCCCAAGCCGCGCTCGCCAAAGCACAAATGGACGGCGGCGGCGGTATCGTGGCGTTCGAAATTGACGGCGGCAAGCATGAGGCCTTCGCCCTCGAACGCGGCCTCAAGCTGATCGACATCTCCAATAATCTAGGCGATGCCAAAAGCCTCATCACCCATCCGGCAACCACGACCCACTGCAAACTGCCGCTGGAGGAGCGGGCCGCCCTGGGTGTCTCCGACGGCCTGCTGCGCTTATCGGTCGGCCTCGAAGATCCCGCAGATCTCTGCGACGATCTCGCAGAAGCCTTATGGACCATGCGGAAATAGGCTTACCGCGTTAACCTCCGTAATCTGAAGACTTGCCCTTTTGGGCGCCACGGGGTTCTACTCCGACCATGTATGAGCGCGTAACACGGGGAATCCGGGTGGCGGTGGAACCGGCTTACCTGGACGATCAATCGGACCCGGAAGAGGGACAATACCTCTGGTCCTATACAGTGACGATTGAGAACAATGGACCGGAGCCGGTCCAATTGCTGTCGCGCTATTGGCACATCACCGATGCCATGGGGCATATTCAGGAAGTGCGCGGGCCGGGCGTAGTCGGCGCCCAGCCGGTGATCGATCCGGGCAAAACCTTCCAGTACACCAGCGGCTGCCCGCTCTCGACGGCGTCAGGCCATATGGTCGGGACCTATCAGATGAAGTCGGCCTCCGGCGAGGCATTCGAGGCGGAAATTCCGCCCTTCATCCTTGAAAGTCCGCACGAGCGTCGCCAAGTACACTAATATTGGCACTGTCCAGATCTATTTGCGCCGCCCCGCCGGGCGGCTGCAGAAAGGCGACGTATGTCCGAGCCCCGCAAGTTCAACGTCAACCGTCCCAGTCGCGAAGAAGCCGAGGAAGCCGTCCGCACGCTGTTGCGCTGGGCCGGCGACGATCCTACGCGCGAAGGACTGCTCGACACGCCCGCGCGTGTCGCACGGGCCTATGAGGATTGGTTTTCGGGTTACCAGGAAGACCCGGAGGAATACCTGAAACGCACCTTCGAGGAAGTCGAAGGCTACGACGACATGATCGTCCTCAAGGACATCCGCTTCGAAAGCCATTGCGAGCATCACCTGGCGCCGATCATCGGCAAGGTGCACGTCGGCTACCTGCCCAACAACAAGGTGGTGGGCATCTCCAAGCTGGCGCGCGTGGTCGACACCTTCGCGCGACGTTTCCAGGTGCAAGAGACGATGAACGCCCAGATCGCCGACTGCATTCAGCGCGTGCTCGAACCGCGCGGCGTCGCGGTGGTGATCGAAGCCACGCACCAATGCATGACGACCCGCGGCGTTCACAAACCGGGCGTCACGATGGTGACTTCGACCGTCCACGGTGCCTTCCGCACCAACCCGACGACACGGCGCGAATTCCTGCACGTGATCGGCAATCCGACCAGCAGGATGGAAGGCTAGCTCAGCCGCGCCTTGCCGATTTCGTGCACCGTACCGCAGAACTCGCATTTGGCCCGGATGACGCCGTCGTGGTCGGCCAAGTTGGCGCGTTCGGCTTCGGTGTACGACTTCAGCACCGTGGCAATGCGTTCGCCGTCGCAATCGCAGCGAAAGGCGATTTCTTCGGCGGGCAATACCCGCACTTCTTCCTGATTGAACAGGCGCCATAACAGCGTTTCGGCGCTCAGCGTAGTGTCGAGCAGCTCGACGTCCTCGACGGTGCTCGCCAGCGACGACAGGCGGTCCCAATCATCGGCGCCGCGCGGCGCGCCCGGCGTCGCCTGCAGCATCAGGCCGGCGGCGCGCCAATGCGGCTCCTTCGAACCGGGCGTGAAGACAGGCGCGGCGGCCAGACGGACCAGCGTCGGCAACTGTTCCGACTGCTCGAAATAGATTTCGGCCGAGGCCGCGATGCCTTTGGGCGATAGTTCGACGATGCCTTGGTAGGTCTGGCCGCCGCGCACGGGCTCGATGGTAATGCCAAGCGAACCGGCTCCCGTGAGTGCCGCAAACAGCGACTTGTCTCCGAGTTGGGCTTCGGGATCGAGACGGGCAAAGCCGCGCACGCCCTTCGGCTTGCCGTCGGAGGCGCCGTAGTAGTCGGCGGCGACAAGATCGAGCGGGCCATCCGATTTGGTCTGCACCGTCAAACGGCCATCGAGTTTCAAGGCCGTGCCAAGCAGCACCGACAGCGCTAACACCTCGCCGGCGACCCGGGCGGCCTGTTCCGGTAGGCCATGCACGCTCAAGGCGCGCGCGCTCGTAGCGTCCAGCCGCACGAAACGGCCGCGGACGCCAGCATCAACAACATCGAATGGCAGGACGAAATCGCCTGCCGGAGCATTTTGGTAGGTTTCCATGATCGAAGGGATATAGGGGTTCGGTGACGGAATTCAATCAGCCCCCTGAAACCGCCTCATTCGCCCAGAATTTGTGCCGACGTAAAGATGCCCGCAAAGCGGTCGCCCAGCGCGGCAAGTTCCGCCTCGTGGATGGTGTGGGCCGGAACGACCCCGTTCGGACCGGGCAAATCGCGGGAGGCGCAGGCATCGGCAACGACAGTCGAGGCATAACCGAACCCCAGCGCATCGCGGACGGTGGTCGAGACGCACATATGGGTCATGAAACCCATGAAAATGACCGAGCGGCCACCAGCGCCCAGCCGCACATCGAGATCGGTCTGGAAGAAGCTTGAGGGGCGCGGCTTCTCGACCACATCTTCGAACGACGCTGGTTTCAACTGCTCGATCGGCTGACCGCCCCAACCGTGGCGATCGAACAAGCCGCCAGGAGCCCCTCTTTGCAGGACATGGATAATGCGGCTACCGGCGACACGCGCGGCATTGAGAACACGCTCCGCCGCGGCAATCGCAGGAGCCGCATCAGGCAGTTCCAGCGGGCCTTTCAGGTATTCGTTCTGGTAGTCGATCAGAACCAGCGCAGAATCCG
The DNA here is from genome assembly GCA_023259375.1 of Alphaproteobacteria bacterium. Lineage (GTDB taxonomy): Bacteria > Pseudomonadota > Alphaproteobacteria > Micropepsales > Micropepsaceae > Rhizomicrobium. Next base: position 41,429 of record JAHFQC010000022.1, on the reverse strand, counting down.
CAAGCTTCGGCAGCGCGGGTTCATGCCCGGCGAGGGAGAGCAAGGTTTTGGCCATTGAGATCTCCCCCGCAGAGCATTGACTTACAGCTTACCCAAACACCACTGCATGATCGCCTTCTGGGCGTGGAGGCGGTTCTCGGCCTCATCCCAGACGGCGGTCTGCGGGCCGTCGATGACATCGTCGGTCACTTCCTCGCCGCGATGGGCCGGCAGGCAGTGCATGAAGATCGCATCCTTGCCGGCCGCCGCCATCAGGCGCGGATTGACCTGGAAGGGCTTGAGCAGATTGTGGCGCTTGGTGGCGTCTTCGTCGCCCATCGATACCCATGCGTCGGACACGATGCAGTCGGCCCCGGCCACGGCTTCTTCGGCATTGGTCATGAAATGGACCTTGCCCTTGTGCTCCTTGACCCATTCCTTCACCGGCGGGCGCACCTGCAGTTCCGGCGGCGCGGCGACGTTGAGCGTGAAGCCCATCTTCACCGCGGCATGAATCCACGAGGTGCAGACGTTGTTGGCGTCGCCGCTCCAGGCCACGGTCTTGCCTTTGATCGGTCCCTTCTTCTCTTCGAAGGTCATCATATCGGCAATCACTTGGCAGGGATGGCTGAGCTTGGTCAGGCCGTTGATGACCGGCATGTCGGCATTGGCAGCCAGATCGAGCACCATTTCGTGGTCCAGCAGGCGGATCATCACGATATCGACATAGCGCGACAGCACGCGCGCGGTGTCGGCGATGGTTTCCTCACGGGCGAGCTGCATCTGCGCACCGGTCAGCATGATGGTGGTACCGCCGAGCTGGCGCATACCGACATCGAACGAGATGCGGGTACGGGTCGACTGCTTGTCGAAGATCATCGCCAGAATACGGCCTTCGAGCGGCTTGTCGGCATCCGGCACGCCTTTCGGAAGACCCTTGCGGGCCTCTTTGCGGCGCTTGGCTTCGTTCAAAATGGCAGTGAGGGTGGCGGAATCGTGGTCGGAAAGATCGATAAAATGTCTAACGGCGCTCATTTGGGCAGCCTCTAACTTAGGGATTGGTCTCGAACGTCTTGGCGGCGGTGGAGAGCTTCTCCATCGCTTCGCGCACATGCTCCTCCGTAATGATCAGCGGCGGCAGCAAACGGATGACGTTGTCGCCGGCCCCGACCACAAGGAGGCCGGTTCGTCGGGCTGCATTGACGAACTCGGTGTTCGGCACCTTCAGCTTGAGACCGAGCAACAGCCCCTGCCCGCGCACCTCGGCGAAGACCGTGGGATGGTCGGCGAGAAGCCGGCCCATCTGCTGCTGCATGTAATTGGCGATCTGCTCCACGTGGGGCAGGAAGTCGGGTTCCAGCGCCATCTCGAGCGCGACATTGGCCACGGCCATGGCAAGCGGATTGCCGCCGTAGGTGGTGCCGTGGGTGCCGAGCGTCATGCCCTTGGCCGCTTCCGCGGTCGCCAGACAGGCTCCGACTGGGAAGCCGCCGCCAATCGCTTTGGCGATCGGCATGATATCGGGGGTGATCCCCGTCCATTCATAGGCGAACAGCTTGCCGGTACGGCCGACGCCGGTCTGGACCTCATCGAAGATCAGCAACAGGCCATGGTCGTCGCAAAGCTTGCGTAGGCCGCGCAGGTATTCCGGCGGCAAGACGCGCACGCCGCCTTCACCTTGTACGGGTTCGATCAGGATGGCCGCCGTCTCCGGGCCGATGGCAGCTTCCACCGCCTTCAGATCGCCCGGCGGAATGCTGTCAAACCCCTCAACCTTGGGGCCGAAGCCTTCCAGGTATTTCGGGTTTCCGCCGGCAGCGATCGCCGCCATGGTGCGGCCGTGGAAGGCGCCCTGGAAGCAGATGATGTGGAACCGTTCGGGATGCCCGCTGACGTATTGGTAGCGCCGCGCCATTTTCCAGGCGAGCTCGCAGGCCTCGACACCCGAATTGGTGAAGAAGCAGGTGTCGGCGAAGGTTACCTCGGTGAGCCGCTTGGCCAGCGTCTCCTGCCCGGGTACGCGGTAGAGGTTCGAGGTATGCCAGAGCTTGCCCGCCTGTTCGGTGAGCGCCGCCACTAACCGCGGATTGGCATGACCAAAGGCGTTAACCGCAATACCGGCACCGAAGTCCAGATATCGCTGCCCATCCTCGGCGAAAAGGTACGGACCCTCGCCGCGGACGAAACCAACGTCCGTCCGATTGTAGGTTGGCAGCAATACGGGAAACACTTGGACCTCCTGACGAGTCGCAATTTGTGGATAAAGGAATGGGGGCTTTAGCCGCTTTGCCCCGTGGTCACAAGGAAACTCATGTCACAAAGCCATGAGTCGCGTTTATCCAATTGGACCTGCTCAAGGAATTTCGTGCACAGGCTTTCGCTTTCCGCTGAGTCGTATCCTGTGGACGAAGGGCTAGTGGTACAGCCCCATGACTTGTGCAGGGTCCCGGAGCCGCTACGATAGGTGGTGGCAGACGGCCGAAAGGAGCACTGCATGACCCAGGCCAATTGGACCGACGACCGCGTCGAACAGCTCAAATCCCTCTGGACCGAAGGACTTTCGGCCAGCCAGATCGCTCGCGCGCTTGGCGGGGTGACCCGCAATGCCGTGATCGGCAAAGTCCATCGTTTGGGCTTGGCCGGCCGCGCCAGCCCCTCCCGGGTAGAGCGTCCGCGCCTGCCGACGACGCCACGGGTGTCGATCCGCCCCCATATTCCGCCGGCTCCTATCGTGGAAGAGGATCCGATCACCCTCGACGACGGCAACTTCGCCACCGTTCTGACGATCAACGACCGCATGTGCCGTTGGCCGATCGGCGATCCCTCTGAGAACGAGTTCCACTTCTGCGGCCGCAAGCCCAAGTCCGGCTCGCCCTATTGCGAAGCGCATGCCCGCAAGGCCTACCAGCCGCAGCAGCAGCGCCGGGACAAGCTGGCCAGCTGACCCCCATCTCTTCGAGACGCCTGCCACCGCGGGCGTCTCGGACCGCAATAAGATCTCCTCAAAGCGAGGAGACCTGTGCTACCGTTTCCGCCATGAAGAAACGCGTCGAAAAGCCAAAAACGAAGCCCGCCAAACCCGTATCGGCGAAGAGCGATCCGGCGCCCAAGGCGTTCGCCAAAGCGGCGTCCTCTCCGCATGATCCGCTGCACAACTTGTTGCGAGGCACCTACGCCAGCAAGGTCTGCCGGTAGCGGGCTTTTCAAGATAATAGAAAGCCGCCCCGCAGCGATGGCCGTGGGGTGCTTACGTTTGCGCTTGGGCTACACCGTAACCGGCGTGTCTTCGAGGGCGTAGCCGGCGGAGCGCACCGTGCGGATCGGATCGATCGAACCGTCGACGATCAATGCCTTGCGCAGGCGGCCAACATGGACGTCCACCGTGCGGGCTTCGACATAGACATCCGAGCCCCACACCGCATCCAGAAGCTGCTCGCGTGAGAACACGCGGCCCGGGTGCTGAATCAGGTGATCGAGCAGCTTGTACTCGGTCGGACCAAGATGGACTTCCTTGCCGTTGCGGCGCACGCGGTGGGCGGCGCGATCCATCTCGATATCGCCGACGGTCACGATGTCCTCGGCCAAGCTCGGACGGATGCGTCGCATCACGGCACGCAACCGGGCCAGCAGCTCCATCATCGAGAAAGGCTTGGTGAGATAATCATCGGCGCCCGTATCAAGCCCGCGAATGCGGTCCGACTCCTCGCCGCGCGCGGTCAGCATGATGATCGGGACGTTGCGCGTCTCCTGGCGGCCGCGCAACCGGCGGCACACCTCGATGCCGGAAAGCTGTGGCATCATCCAGTCGAGCAGCACTAGATCGGGCGTTTCTTCGGCGGCGACCAGCAGCGCTTCCTCGCCGTCCCTCGCCACCAGCACGCGATAACCCTCACGCTCCAGATTGTACCGGAGCAGGGTGACCAGAGCATTTTCGTCCTCGGCTACGAGCACCGACGGCTTCATGCTTCAATCCTTCTTTTCGATCCGCGCGCTGGCGGTAGTGTCCCCCTTGGGACGCTCAAGAGCGAGATGGCCGCCGGTCACCATGTGGTAGACGACCTCGGCGATATTGGTGCAGTGATCCCCTGCCCGCTCGACGTTCTTGGCGATGAACAGGAAGTGCGTGCACAGCCCGATCGTGCGCGGATCTTCCATCATGTAGGTGAGAAGCTCGCGGAACAGGCTGTTGTACATTTCGTCGATCTCGCCGTCCTGCTTCCAGACGAGTTCGGCGGAATCCGGATCGCGATCGGAATAGGCATCCAGCACGGCCTTGAGCTGTGCCAGCGACTGGCTGCCCATACGGGCGAGGCTCTGCGCCAAGCGGATCGGCTGCTCGCGATTGAGCACGATGGCGCGCTTGGCGATGTTCTTGGCGAGGTCGCCGATGCGCTCGAGATCGTTGGCGAGCCGCAGCGCGCCGACGATCTCGCGCAGATCGACCGCCATCGGCTGGCGGCGGGCGATGGTCAGCACGGATTTTTCCTCGATCTCGCTCTGCAGCGCATCGATGCGTTCGTCGGCCGCGATCACGCGGCGGGCGCGCTCG
>JAHFQC010000022.1:10928-36891 GCA_023259375.1 Alphaproteobacteria bacterium | reverse complement strand
GCTCGAGCTCACCGGCGATCTTGATGGCCGCCAGCGTCTCGCGCAGGTCCACAGCCATGGGCTGGCGCAGTGCCAGAACCCTGAGCGCCTGTTCCTCGATCTGCTGCTGCAGTTCGTCGACCTTGAGATCGCCCGCAACGACAGCCTCGGCCCGGGCGGTATCGCGGCGGGCAATGGCCTCGATGGCGTCGGCGAGTTGCGCCTCGGCCAAGCCACCCATCTGCGCGACCGAGGAGGCCAGCGCCTCCAACTGCTCGGTGAATGCTCTTACGGTATGCTCTGCCATGGCGCCTGCCCGCTTTCTGATTGCCGGCACCATTCACACCGGCAACGCTATCGGTATGCGATGATTTTATAACAGTTCCGTGACACCGGCATCCGTGGGCTTTTCTGCCGCCTTTTTGATGGCCGGCAGCAGAATCGTAAACGTGGAGCCCTCGCCCACCCGGCTTTCGATCTGGAGCCGCCCATTGTGCCGGTTGACGATGTGCTTAACGATCGCCAGCCCAAGGCCGGTACCGCCTCGTTCCCGGCTGCGCTTTACATCTACGCGGTAGAATCGCTCGGTCAGCCGCGGAATCGCTTCCGACGGGATGCCTTCGCCGTCATCCTTGACGGCAGCCACCACCTGCGGCTCAGGCCCACGCCGCCCCGGAACCGTCTGCTGCCGCAAGGATACCTTCACCTCGCCGTTGCTGCGGCCGTACTTGATGGCGTTATGGATCAAGTTCTGGAACACCTGAACCAGCTCGTCGCGCTCGCCGCTCACCGGGGGGACCGGTCCGGGACAATCGACGGAAATGGTGATGCCGTCCGCCTTGGCGAGGGGGGACAGAGCCGCCGCGGCTTGCTTGGCCACCGCCTCGATCGATACTTCGCCGCGGGGCGGGACATGTTCGTTGAGTTCGATCCGGGTCAGCGACAGCAGATCCTCGATCAGACGGCGCATGCGTTCGGCTTCGACACCCATGATGTCGAGGAACTGCTCGCGCGCCTCGGCATCGTCGCGGGCGGGCCCCTTCAGGGTCTCGATAAATCCCGAGACCGCCGCCAGAGGGGTTCTCAGCTCGTGACTGGCGTTGGCGATGAAGTCCACCCGCATCTGCTCGGCGCGCTTCATGGTGGTGAGATCGTGCATCAGCAGCATCACCACCGCCGGATCGGACGATACCCGCGCGGTGAACGCCTGATAATTGCGCTCGATCGGAACCCGGACGGTGAACTCGATCGACAGCGGCTCACCAGTGTGGGCGGTGCGCGCCAGAGCATCGAGGATCGCCGGATTGCGCATCACGGCGGATACATGCTTGCGCTCGATACCGACGCCTACCACGTCGCGCATGGCGCCGTTGGCAAACAAGACCCGGTCGCCGCCGTTGACCAGCAAAAGCGGATCAGGAAGCCGCTCCAGCATCTCGCGGGCCAAGGGCGGCAGCACCGCCAGATCGTCCTGGGCCGGTGCCTCGACCTCAGCAAATGGCTGCCGTCGTTCGCCGATGCCGGCGGAAATTGCCAGAATCAGCGAAACCACCACGGTTGCCACCAGTCCCTGGAACCCGAACCACGTGAAAACGGCCGCGCCAACGATCAATGCCGCCGTCACGGACCATAGCATCCGCCGAAGTGTCGCCCAGAACGCGGCGTCCTTGTTCATTCCGTACACCGCATAACGATTCGCGCTTTCCGATATCATAGTCGCAATTTGGCCTTGAACTGCGACGGTTCGGTAAAGGCAACAGCGCTATCGACGCATTAAGTCGTTCAAAGGAGGTACGGAAATCTCCGGATTGGTAAAAATACCGACCCCGCCATCGGCCAGGAAGGCACGCGCGTCATTATAGGCCCGGTTGTAGGCTGCGCGCGCCAGCCAGCCTCCCGCACTGAGGCGACGGACGCCAAGTTTCGCCAGCGTCGCGGCATCCGGCAAACCGTCCCAAGCGAGAAGATTAAGCGGAACCTTCACCGCCGGAACCATGCGGGCAATCTCGTCCTGGTCTGTCAGTGCGGGGACGAAGATGGAGTCGGCACCCGCCTCCCGATAGAGAGCGGCGCGGCGCACACTTTCCTCAAACGCCTGCGACGGCGGAACCAGCTTGCGTAAATAGACGTCGGTCCGGGCGTTGATCCACAGGGCGATGCCTTTGCGGGCAGCGACCGTGCGGGCACGTTCGATCTTGGCAGCGAGAATTTCCGGAGCGTCCTCCCGGCCGTCCTCGATGTTCACGCCCACTGCTCCGGCATCAAGGATCTGCGCCACAGATTCCTCGATGGAGGCGGCATCGGCCGCATATCCGGCTACGATGTCGGCCGAAACCGGAATGCGGACGACGCGGGCGATTTCCGCGACGGTCACCACGAGCTTCTCGAAGGGCAACGTTTCGTCGGGATAACCATAGCTCCAGGACACCGCTGCACTTGAGGTGGCGATGGCCTTCGCACCAGCGGCTTCGATCACCGCGGCGCTACCCGCATCCCAGGCATTGGGAAGAACAAGCATGCCGGGTCCGGCGTGCAAGGCTGCAAATTCTTGATCCAAGCTCATCTCAAACTCCCAAACAAACCGGTGTGACGCGCTTCGTGCGCGAGCAGCCATTTCTTGCGCGCAATCCCGCCACCATAGCCGGTCAACGATCCATCGGCGCCGATGACACGATGGCAGGGCACGATCACGCCAACCGGATTGGCGCCATTTGCCAATCCCACCGCCCGCATCGCACCCGGCTGGCCCAGCTTTTTCGCCAGCCCACCGTAACTCATGGTCTCGCCGGCCGGTATACTGCGCAGGGCCTGCCACACGGAATTTTGAAACGGCGTTCCGCGCATCTGCACGCGAATGTGATCGATGGCGCGCACGTCGCCAGCAAAATAGGCGATCATTGCCGCCAGAAAACCGAATGGATCTGTGCCGTTGACGAAATCGGTATGGCCAAAGCGTTTGAGCCAGGTGTCGCCCTCGTACCAGCCGAACGCATGCACCACACCCTCGGCATCGTAGACGAGACTGGCGGAACCCAACGGCGTTTCAAATCGGGTGACGAAGAACTCAGCGTTCGGCATCGTGTGCCCACAAATGTTGCGCCGCGTACGCGCGCCACGGCCGCCACGTCTCGGCCCGTTCGAGCAACATCGCCGGCGTGGGGCGGCGGCCGTTGGTTTGCACAGCGCGCAACAGCGCAACATCGGCGGCCGGGAAGGCATCGCCATCGCGCAATGCCCGCAGCGCCCAGTACTGCGCCGTCCACGGGCCAAAACCCGGCAGCGTGAGAAGCCGCGCCACGGCGGCGTCATATCCTCCGACTGGATCGAGCAGATGCGGATCACACACGGCCGCTTCGGCGAGCGCGGAAAGTGATTTCAAGCGCGCGCCAGGCATCCCAAGCGCCGAAATATCCGTAGCAGCGAGGCGTTGCGGCGTCGCGAAAGCGGCGGCGAGACGTTCATCGCCAGTGATGTCGGGCGAAAGGCGCGGGCTCGTCAGCGCAACCAGTTTGCCGGCCAATTTGCGCGCTGCAGCCACGCTCACCTGCTGACCGAGGATGGCGCGGACCGCCATTTCGAAACCATCCCAGCCGCCGGGCGCGCGCAAACCTGGACGCTTCGCAATCAATGGCGCCAGCACGTCATCGCCGGACAAATGCTCGCCGATCGCAGCGACATCCGCGTCGAGATCGAACACGCGACGTAACCGCGCCACGATGCCGAGCAGAGCTCGCACATCGGGAAACCGGATCGTCGCCAGAAGCGTGCCGCGACCGGGCACAACTGACACGCTGCCAAAGGCACCGCCAATTTCGACCGTACGGGCATAGCGGCCGGGTTCGGCAATCTCGACGCCATCAACCGCGCGCGCGGCGAGAAATGCGACGATACGATCCCAATCATAGGGGGGACGATACCCAAGCTTTACCGTGACGGCGGTGACATCCTTGCGGCGGCGTCGCAACGCGCTGGGACTGCAGCGGTAGAGCTTGGCAAACGCATCGTTGAAACGCCGCACGCTGCCGAAGCCGGACGCTTCCGCGATCGCACTCATGGTCAGCGTCGTGTCCTGAATGAGCTGTTTCGCAAACAAAATACGCCGCGTCTGGGCGACGGCGACCGGTGGTGCCCCGAGATGCTTGTCGAAAAGCCGCCGCAGCTGGCGCTCGCCGACACCGAGACGATCCGCCAAAGCGATGACGCCTGCTTCGCCATCGAGGCCGCCTTCGGCAATCAAACTAAGCGCACGCGAAACCGTGTTCGACGTGCCGCGCCAAGCCGCGGCATCGGGCGAGATTTCCGGCCGGCAGCGAAGACACGGACGAAATCCCGCCGACTGCGCCGCGGCAGCGCTGGCGAAGAAGCGGCAGTTCTCGCGTTTGGCTGTGCGCGCCGGACAGATCGGGCGGCAATAGATACCCGTGGAGGTGATAGCGACGAACAGCCTTCCGTCAAAGCGCGCGTCGCGGCTCTGCAGGGCTCGGTAACAGATATCGAACGGTGGCAAATTCATGGCCGCGACTATGCCCCAAAAGACACGCCTCGTCTGGCCATTTTCGGACTCGAAAGCCAAGCCGGTTGACGGCGACTGCGGCGCCGGATTAGCACTGCCTTACGCACAGGGTTTCGGGAACGCGAAAGCGGCTGCCCCCGCAACTGTACCGGCGAGACGGTTTCCACAGGCCACTGAGGCGAAAGCCTTGGGAAGGCGGAAAACCGACGAAGACCCGGTAGCCAGGAGACCTGCCCTGCGCCGTCGTCCTGTTTCCGACCGGGGTGCGTCGGGAGCTGCGGGGGAAACCGTCGCGACGACAGAAGTGGAGTCGTCGCGGGGTGTGCACCCAGAATCCATTGCGAGGTTCGATGCGGGTTTTCCCGCGTGCCGACTCTTGGCTCAAACCAGGAGAACGCTAATGCGTAAACTGTTTTTGTTTTCTACTGTTTCATTGATCGCACTTGCGCCCGCGTGGGGCGAGACCGTCGTCGTCAGCGCCACCCGTACGCCGCAGCCGCTGGAAAAAACCGGCACATCGATGTCGGTCGTTACGGCCGACGATATCGCGTTGAAGCAGACGCCCGTGCTGGCCGACATTCTCGCGGATCTGCCCGGCGTTTCGATCACACGCAACGGCGGCGTCGGACAGGTAACCAGCCTGTTCCTGCGCGGCAGCGAAGTCGGCCAAACGTTGGTCTTGGTCGACGGCATCCGTATCAATGATCCCAGCGCCACGACCGGCGGCGCTCTGCTCGGCGATGTCCTGGCCAATGGGCTTGAGCGCATCGAAGTGCTGCGCGGACCGCAATCGACACTGTACGGCTCGGACGCGATCGGCGGCGTGGTCAACCTGATCACCGCGCGCGGCGGCGACAACACCCTGAAGCTGACGGCGGAAGGGGGCTCGTTCGATACCGCGCACTTCAACGCAGCGACCAACGGGACGTTTGGCAGCGTCGAGTTCGGTGCGGCGGCGAACTATTACGTCACCAATTCTGTTTCGGCGGCGGATACGCGCAACGGCAATCCGGAAGCCGACGGCTATCACCATTTCGGCGCCACCGGAAACCTGCGCTGGCACGCGACTGACGCCATCAGCCTCGACGCCCGCCTCTACTACACCCGCGCCCGTGACAGCTATGACGGCTACGATCCCGTCACCTTCGCGTTCGGCGACACGCACCAATACGGCAACAACGAGCTGCTGGCGCTTTACGGCGGCGTCAATGCGGACTTCTTGGGCGGCCGCTTCACCAACCGGGTGTCTGCGGCCTATTCCGACAGCGACCGCAAGACCTACAACTCCGTCGAGGATTTCTTCGCCAAAGGCGCGACGACGCGGTTCGAATACCAAGGCGGCTTCAAGCTCAATGACGCCAACGAACTGACGTTCGGTGCCGAAGACCAGCGCACCAGCTTCAAGACACAATCCCTCGCCTACGATCCGGCGCCGACGACCGGCAGCAATCGTATTGATGGCGTGTACGGCCAATGGCAATCCACCATCACCGAGGGCGTCACGCTGACGGGCGGTATTCGCTACGATCATGACAGCGAATTCGGCGATCACACCTCCTACAAGCTGGCGGCGGCGTGGCAGGTGATGGACGGCACGACGCTGCGCGCCAACATCGGCGATGGATTCAAGGCACCGAGCCTGTACCAGCTCTATTCCGAGTATTCCAATCCGGCGGAGAACTTGAAGCCCGAAACGGCGACGGGATGGGAAATCGGCGCCGATCAAAAGCTGGGGACATGGCAGGCTTCACTCACCTATTTCGAACGCCGCACCGGCAATCAGATCGATTTCTATTCCTGCTGGACCGGCAACTCGCCGATCTGCTCGCAGCGGCCAAGCGGGTTCTACTACAATGTCAACCGCTCGCGGGCGAGAGGCGTGGAAGCGGCGCTTAGCGGCAAGATCACCGAAGCGCTGTCGTTCAGCGCGTCCTACACCAATCTTACCGACACCGATCGCGCCACCGGACTTCAGCTTGCGCGGCGGCCGCACGACAGTTTCTCGACGACGCTGTCCTGGCATCCGCTGGACGGACTGACGGTGGGAGCCGGCGTCAACTATGTCGGCGAGCGGTTCGACGATGCCAGCCACTTCACCAAGCTCAAGGACGTCGCGCACTTCAATCTGTTTGCGTCGTACACCGTGTGGGACGGTGTCGAGGTGTTCGGCCGAGTCGAGAATCTCGGCGACAATCTGCGCGAACCCGTGGCTGGCTACGGCGCCATGGGACGGGCGTTCTTCGGCGGCATTCGCACGAAGATCTGATTACTTCACGAGCGAAAGACGGCGCGCAGGGGCTGGCCTGGTTTTGTAGAACAGTCCCGGCGCGCTGTCGGCCGGCACATACCCCTGCATGAAGCCTTCCATGGATTCAGCCGGACCGACCAGCAAGGCACCATCGGACATCAGGATATCGCCGATGCGGTCGAGCACCGAGGCGCGCGTCTTGAGGTCGAAATACATCAGCACATTGCGGCAGAACACGACGTCGCAATCGGGCAGCCAGCCGAAGGAATCGAGAAGATTGAAGGTCCTAAAGCTCACCATCCGGCGCAGGTGATCGGAGATGCGCCAGTTGGCACCTTCCTGGGTGAAGTTCGATACCAGCCGCCGGATCGGCAGGCCGCGCTGGACTTCGAACTGCGAATAGATGCCTTCCTGGGCCCGCGCGATCATCTGCGAATTGATGTCGGTAGCGACGAGCGTAATCGACCAGCCTTCGTCGACGAGCTTGGCGTCGTCGAGCAGCATGGCGATGGAATACGGCTCCTGCCCGGCGGCGCAGGCGGTGCACCAGATCTTGAGCTGCTTGGTATCGGCCCGGGCCTGCTTCAGCGCCGGCAGCACAATGTCGCGGAATTCGTCGAACGTCTTGCGGTCGCGGAAGAAGGCGGAGTCGTTGGTCGTCATCGCCTCGATCACGGCCTGCACCAGCGCCTCGTGGCCGTAATGCAGCTCCTTGAGCAGCGAAGCGATGTCGCGAAACCCGAAGCGGCGCACCACCGGCATCAGCCGGGTCTCGATCATGTGCGTCTTTTTTTCGGCCAAAACGATGCCGGCACGGCGGCGGAGCACATCGGCGAGATAGGTGTAGTCGGGCGCGTGCATTGCGATCAGACCAGCCCCACTTCCGCAAGTTTCGCCGCGATCAGCTCGCGATCGAACGGCTTCAGGATGTACTCGTCGGCGCCGGCCACGATCGCCTCGCTGAGATGGGCGGGATCGTTCTCGGTGGTGCAGAGCAGAACCACGGGATAGTTGCCCCTGGTCTCGCTGCGCAGCGACTTCAGGAAGTCGATCCCGCTCGACTGCGGCAGCTGGCCATCGAGCAGGATCACGTCGGGCATCTTCTGACGGCAGACTATCAGCGCTTCGGGGCCGCTCTCCGCTTCCATTGTCTCGAACGACAGCTCCTCCAGAATCTTGCAGGCGACCTTTCGGATCACCCGGCTGTCATCCACTACAAGGCATATTTTCATCGGACTAGCCGCAGAAGTTGTAACGCATCTAATCTAAACTCCCGAAGGTAAAGGAGCCCTAACCGGCGGCCAATTCGATCACACCTTCGCGCGGCGTGATGGTGAAATCGGCATTGATCGTCTTGGCGAGCCGGAACGTCAGAACCGGCTGCACGCCGCGGGCATCATGCTCGGACACCTCGCCCTTCAACGCCCGCTCGACATCTTCGGAGATGCGCGCATTGGTCCCGGTCGCGATCACCTTGAAGCCGGGCGCCTGGCCAAGGCCGTTGGCTTCGACTCGTACGATTCCCCCGCGCGGCAGGCAATCGGTAGCGATCAAAGTCGCATTCATCAGCAGCTTGGCCCAGTCTTTCGGCCAATGCACATGTGGCGGGTCCCATTCGAACGTGACTCGTCCGACGCTCAACAGGCCGGAGATCAGAACGCCGACTTCTCCAAGCGCCAGTTCCGCGCCGGCCGATCCCGCCGCCCCGAATGCCAACCGCATGAACTGAAGCCGCGCCAGCGCCTGCTCGGCACTGGAGGTCACGATCTTGAGTGCGTCAGCGCGCATCGCTGCGTCACGTTCGTCCTCCAGAACCTCGAGCCCGTTGACCACGGCGCCCAGCGGGCCGACCAGATCGTGGCAGACCCGGCTGACGAGAAAGGCGGAGAACTCAAGATCGGTCATGGGAGACCCCTGGGTGAAAACTCTGGTGGACAGCGTTGGGATTTGGTTATCGTCTGCTTTGCGGTTTAAGGAAAGCTTAATGGGTTCGATTCCGGCAGACCGCGGGACAGCCCCGATGGAATCGCGGCAGGAGAGACCATGACCAATACCGCCTCGCCCATGCTGAAGGCCCTGGCCCGCATCGCCTACGATGCCGGCGCCATCGTGCTCGCCCATTATACCGACGAGATCACCGCCACCCGCAAGGAAGACAACTCGCCGGTCACCGCGGCCGACGTCGAGGCCGAACGTTTCATCCTCAAGCGGCTCGCCCAGCTTGCCCCCGACGTGCCGATCGTCGCCGAGGAGCAAGTGGCGGCGGGACGGGTTCCGAAGGTGGGCAAACGATTCTTCCTGGTCGACCCGCTCGACGGCACCAAGGAGTTCATTTCCAAGAACGGCGAATTCACGGTCAACATCGCCGAAATCGTCGAAGGCAAGCCGGTGCGCGGCGTCGTCTATGCCCCGGCCAAGGAGCGCATCTTCTTCGGCGAGACCTTGTCGGGCGCCTTTGCTATGACCGCCGCGCCTGGCGGTGCCCCTGATTTCGGCGCCGCTCATGCCATCGAAGCGCGCCCCGCCCCCAAGGACGGCTTGACGGTCGCCATCTCGCGCACCCACAACGACAAGAAGTCCGAGGAGTATCTCGCCGCTTATCCGGTGAAGAACTTCATCGTGGCCGGCTCATCGCTGAAATTCTGCCTGATCGCGGCGGGCGAAGCCGACCTCTACCCCCGCCACGGCCGCACCATGGAATGGGATACCGCCGCCGGCCATGCCGTCCTCGCCGCGGCGGGAGGCACCCTGACCACGCTCGAAGGCCGGCCGTTCATCTACGGCAAACCCGGCTTCGCCAACCCGCACTTCGTGGCCCGGGGGGCATGAACCTCCTCCTCGCGGGGTGGCAAAGCGGCTTCAGCTACATAATTGTTCTGTGAAATCGGGGCATCCCCTCTCTCTCCGGACGCGCTTGGCGGCCGGAAATGGGAAAACGTGAATTCAATTCCGACTAAACCGCGGAAGAAGAATGGGAAACGTCAGATTAGGACGTGACGCGAACCGGCCTCTGTCCAGAATCGAAATCGAATCGTTCTAAACAAGAAATCACGCGCGACGCTCGTCGCAACAGCAATCCACTCGTTGAAGCATTCATAGCTGTCAAAGAGCACGGCCCTTTGTGATTTAGGAACGATCCGGGAACTTTCAAGCGTGACAGCGCAGCGCAACCGCAGGTTTTTCCTCTTGTAAGTAGAAACGCTTAACAGGACCGGCCGGAACACCGTACACGCGATATCAACCAAATCGCGGCAATCTCCCTAGGCGGGAGGGGGGGGATCCTCCTCGCTGTGTCAGGGAATCTCGAAAATGAATTTCAAGGATTGGACCGTCAGCAAAAAGCTCCTGGGCGCGTTTGCCTGTGTGCTGATTACGACAATGGCTTTGGGCGGCTTCGCCGTTCTGCAACTCGCGAACATGAACAGTGAGACGGATGTTCTGAGCGGGCATTGGGTCCCAGCCATGAAGGCCCTGTCGCAGTTCCAATACAGTTCGACCCGCTTCCGTTCCTATTCGAGCAGCTATCTTTTGCCGGGCAGCGAGGCAGAACACGAGAATACGTTGAAGCTGCTCAAGAAGGCCGAAGTGTCTGCCGACGAGGCGCTGGCCCAGTTCACCAATCTCGCCGCTTCCGCCGAAGAACGGCAGATCGCCACCAAGCTGCAGGAGACCTGGACCGCCTACAAGCCAATGCGCGAGGAGCAGGTCACGCTCTATAAATCCGGCGGTCTCGACAAGGCAGCGGCCTATTTCATGGGCCCGATGCGCAAGAGCTTCAAAGCCCTAACCGAAGCGACCGATAGCGCTTATGAATACAGCACCAACGGTGCCGCCGCGGCGGGTCAGGAAAGCGAAAGCATCTTCTTCTCGTCCAAGCTGTTCGTGTTCGTAGCGATTGCCCTGGCGATGGCCCTGTGCGCGGCCGCCTGGTTTTTCATGAACCGGGTGATCGCGGTGCCGCTCACCAACATGACCGACGCGATGGACGAGCTCGCCCGCGGCAATCTCAACGCCAACGTGCCGCACGCCGACCAGCAGGACGAAATCGGCAAGCTCGCCGGGGCGATGACCGCCTTCAAGAACCAGATCGCCGAAGCCGAACAGGCCAAGGAAAAGCAGACCCAGATAATCGTCTCCTCGATCGGCGCCGGTCTCGATCATCTCGCCAAGGGCGACCTCACCCATCGCGTCACCGCCGATCTCACCGGCGCCTTCGCCAAGCTGAAGCAAGACTTCAACAGCGCGATGGAGCGCCTGCAGGACACCATCAAGAACGTCCTCGGTTCGGCCCACCAGATCGCCTACAACGCCGGCGAAATCTCGACCGCCGCCGACGACCTGTCACATCGCACCGAACATCAGGCCGCCAGCATCGAGGAAACCGCAGCGGCGCTGGAAGAAATCACCGCAACGGTCAAGAGAACCGCCGTCAACGCCAAAGAGGCCTCGCACAGCGTGGCCGGAGCCAAGGGCGCAGCCGAAAACGGCGGCCGCGTGGTCGAAACCGCGGTTAAGGCGATGGATGCGATTTCCCAGTCGTCCAGGCAGATCACCGACATCATCGGCGTGATCGACGAGATCGCGTTCCAGACCAACCTGCTCGCGCTCAATGCGGGCGTCGAAGCGGCCCGCGCCGGTGAAGCCGGCAAGGGTTTCGCGGTCGTCGCCAGCGAAGTGCGGTCGCTGGCGCAGCGCGCCTCGGAAGCGGCCAAGCAGATCAAGGCGCTGATCAATACCTCGAGCGCCCATGTCGGCGACGGCGTGAAATTTGTCGGCGAGACCGGCCAAGCCCTGAAACAGATTGTCGACCAGGTGCTGCAGATCAACAGCCTGATCGGAGAAATGGCGCAAGCCGCCGACCAGCAGTCGACCGGCATCGAAGAGGTCAACTCTGCCGTCAACCAGATGGATCAGGTGACGCAGCAGAACGCCGCCATGGTCGAGGAATCGACCGCGGCCTCGCGCAATCTGGCCGACGAAACCAAGGTGCTGACCGATCTGGTCGGCTTCTTCTCGGTCGGCGATACGCAGTTCGCCGCGCCGATCCGTCCGGCGGCATCGAAACCGGCGCTCAAGCCAGCCGCAAAACCCGCCGCCAAAGTCGCAGCCGCAGGCGGTGGACGTGCTGCGGTGCAAGCAAAGGAAGACGACTGGACCGAATTCTGAGATCCAGATGGCCGCCAATAGAAGGGGGCGCTAGAGCATTTCATCGTTTCGTCGAAACGGATGAACTGCTCTAGACTCTTTTGTTGTTGCGCTTTCGGACGGAAAACCGCCGCCTTACGCTGTTGCTAACGGCTCCACTTTTCCTGAAAGCGCTCTACGCGCCCTTCATCGATTGCCAGAACGCGCGCTCCTCGCCGTCCGGGTCGTCCGCCACTTGGCACTCCGAGTTGATGAGCATAGTGGCGCGCCGGGCGGTGTCGTAACGCGGCCATTGCGGCTGACCGACTGCTGCCGGAATGGCATTGCGCGCAAACGACGCAAAATAGCTCGACATCGCCTGGGCCGCTTGCGCCAAGCCCGGGCCGTTACCCTGCAGATCGAGAATTTCCTGGTTGAGGAACACCAGCGAAATATCGGAGGCATGACCGGCGCGGAAGTTCCAGTCGGTGCCCTTGATCGGAACGTTCGACTGATAATCATAGCGATAGCGGTAGACCGGCGCCGGCTGCTGCGATTTCAGATCAGCAATCTTCACGGTGCCGTTGCCGAAACTCATCGCCGTCATGATCGCGATGCCGAGCTCAGGCAAACTCGCCGTCGGACGCGTCTTCTTGTAGAGCGCGAGAATGCGGTCGGCTGTATCGCCGAGCTGCTGATGCGCCAGCGCCATCAAGCTCGCGTCGTCCATTTTGAAAAAGGCCGGGTTATCGCGCATGAAGAACGTCGCTTCGTCGCGCAGATTGCCGATCAGAAGCGGCACGTTGGCGGAAATCGCCGGTGCGGCCGGATCGAACGGATTGGCAGGAAGCGCGACGCCGTCCACCACCGGACCGCAGTTGCCGGGTACATCCTGGCCAAGACCTCCTCCTCCCGCCGCACCGTTGGGATGCTTCGCCGCATAATCCGCGGTTGGCGTGCCGAGCGGGCCCTTCGGCCCCTGCATCTGGATCGCGAGCAGCTTGTCGCCGGGCACATCGATAAGCTTGGCCGGATCGGTAATCCCAAGCCCGGCCATGATGCGGCGCGCGGTCTCGGTGGCGGACTCTTTCGAGATGCCGCGCAGCATCGGGCCGCTCTGCACCGCGGCTTTGTGGAACAGTCCCTGCGCCGCCGGCATGGCCATCACCGTGCAGGTCTTGGCGCCGCCACCGGACTCGCCGAACACCATCACATTGCCGGGATCGCCGCCGAAGGTCGCGATGTTCTGCTTGATCCACTGCAAGGCGGCGACGATGTCGAGCTGGCCGGCATTGCCGGACTGGGCGTAATCGGAGCCGAGCAGTTCGCCGAGATAGAGATAACCGAAGATGCCGAGGCGGTGATTGATCGCCACCACCACCACGTCGTAGGTCGCGGCGAGATGCGAGCCGTCCTGGATGGCCTGGCCGCCGGAGCCGGCGGTGAAGCCGCCGCCGTGGAGATAAACCATCACCGGCCGCTTGCCGCCGTCCTTTACCGCGGGCGTCCAGACATTCAGCACCAGACAGTCTTCGCTGTAGGCCGGCTCGTGCTCGCCATAAGTTCCGCCGGGGGCCTGCATCGCGGGCGGACCGAGGCGGGTGGCATCACGCACGCCCGTCCACGGCGTCACCGGCGGCGGCGCCTTGAAACGGTTCTTGCCCGACACCGGACCGGCGTAAGGAATGCCTTTGAACGCCAGCGCGCCACGGCTGTGGCCGCCGCGAATGCGTCCGCTGGCGGTCTCGACTTCGAGGAAGGGCTCGACAGTTTGCGTTGCCCAGGTGGGCGCATCGGCCCGGGCAGGAAGCCAAAGAGAGGGCGCGGCCACGGCGGCGCCTCCGATCTGCAACAAGGTACGGCGGCGGATAGAATACACCATGGCACCCTCTCCTGGATCATGCCCTGGCGTAGTCTCTCACGTTTGCGAGCCGCTTGCAGTAGCGGAGTGATCCGCTAGCGAAGGTGTTACCGGTCGTAGTCGTGGCGGCTGGAATAGAACAGCAGCGCCATCAGGCCGGCGCCGACCACCACCGTGATCACCACCCCCAAGATCAGAAAAACCCATCCGGCCGGGCTGAGGGCGACATCGGACAGGTCGCGCCAAGCGTCCGTGGCGTAAACGATCGCCGCCACCAGGAAACCGGCGAGCACCGCCAGGGTGATCCAGCCCCCAACTCCCAAACGCAGTTTCGGCTTGTTTTCCATGCGGCGCATTCCGGCTTGGATGACAACGAATTAACGCCACACCAGCCTATACGAACTGGAACGCCTCCCGCCAACATCAGGTTGCCAAAATCGACTGGCCCAATCGGTTTTCCGCTCCCGCAAGCGGGAAGGAATTCATGGAGGGCCGTTGGCGGCCGGTGCGTTTCGGGCAATGATTCGCCCGTCGTGATTCGTCCGGACGCCTTCAAGAGGAGTACCGTTAATGAAGAGACGTGAGCTGATGCATGGCCTCGCTTGGGGCGCTCTCGCTGCCGGCATGTCTTCCCTGCCCGCTTTCGCGGACGAAGAGGATCGGGAGAACGACAAGTCCGGCGATCTGGACGAAACCTTTTCCGAAAACGAAATCACCCGCTCAGCAGCCGACTTCTTCGGCATCGCCACCGAGAGCGTGGCCAAAGCGGTGCAGCGCGTCTTCCGCGACCAGGGCCGCCCCGATGCCTATGTCAAAGGCGACGAGGGTTCGGGCGCGTTCGTGGTGGGCCTGCGCTATGGCTCGGGCTGGCTGATCCGTAAGAACCACGAACCGAAGAAGATCTACTGGCGCGGCCCGTCGGTCGGCTTCGATGTCGGCGGCAACGCCTCGAAGGTGTTCACGCTGGTGTACAATCTGAAAAACACAAAGCGCCTCTATCACCGCTTCCCGGGCGTCGAAGGCTCGTACTACTTTATCGCCGGCATCGGCGTCCTCTACATGCGCCGCGGCGGCGTCACCATCGCGCCGATGCGGACCGGCGTAGGCCTGAGGGCCGGCGTCAATGCGCAGTACCAGGAGTTCACCGAAACCCGCGACTGGTTCCCGTTCTAGGAACCTCGCGCCAAAGAAAAAGGGCCCGACGGATCGAACCGGACGGGCCCTTTTTTTATGAGACGGTATCGGCCGTTCAGGCCGTCGCTTCGGCCTTTTCCTCGATGCTGCCGGCCGGCTTGGGCAGGTAGAGCAGCAGGGCGGCGGCGACATAGGTCGACGAGAAGGTGCCGACCACGATGCCGAACAGGATCGAACCGGTGAACTCCTCGAGTGCCGGCACATAGAAGTACAAGGGGATGATCGACAGCGCCGTCGCCACCGACGTCAGGATCGTCCGCGTCAGCATCTGGTTGGTGGAGAGGTTGATCAGCTCGGCCAGCGGCATGCGCTTGTATTTGCGCCGGTTCTCGCGCAAGCGGTCGAACACCACCACGGTATCGTTGATCGAATAGCCGGCCAGCGTCAGCAGGGCGGCGATCGAAGTCAGCGTGAAATCGAGATGTAAGAGACTGAACAAGCCGGCGGTCACGAACACGTCATGGCCGGTCGCGAAGGCGGCGCTGATGCCGTATTGCCATTCGAAGCGGAACGCCACCCACAAGGCGATGCAGATAACCGCCAGAACCGCCGCGTAAATGCCAGCGTGGAACAATTCACCCGAAACCTTGGCGCCGATCACCTGGGTATTGAGGTACTTGTAGGTGGGGCCCATCTTGTCTTTGATCTTCTGCGCCGCGACGTTGTAGTCCTGGTTGGCGGACGGCTGGACGCGGATCATGAAGCACGAGAACGCCGGCGTCGAACACGGGCCGCCGCTGGTCGTCTGGATCACCGTGTCGTTGAAGCCGAGCGAGGCGATCTCGCCACGGACCTGCGCCACCTGGCTTTCGCTGATCGTGTAAGCCGCCTTGGCCTGCACTTCGACGCCGCCGGTGAAGTCGAGGCCGAGATTGAACCCGTGGGTAAAGATCGAGATGATCGAAACCAGCAGCAGAAGCCCGTCGACCGCAAACGCGTAATAGCGCGCGCCGATGAAGTTGATGTTCGTGGCTTCCGGGAGAAATCTGAGCAGAGGCATGAAGTTAGGCTTCCAGATGGACCGGCGAGGAATATCCGCAAAGGCCCGCGGGGACAAGCTGGCGAGCCACGCCCCTTGCTAACTGGGCCTCAGGTGGCTGATTTTCAGCCGTCCTGCGGCAAAATGACTAGATCCAACCCGACGGGACTTGGCAAGTAGGGCCGCGGCATCCCACTTAAATACCCAGGAGCATCATCCAGGCGATCATGGAGCAATTCACCACCGACATCCTCACCTTCATCCGGACCCACCCCGAAATGGCGGCCCTGGTGATCGGCTTCACCGCCTTTGCCGAAAGCTTCGCCTTCGTCAGCTTCGTCTTTCCCGGCTTTGCCATCCTGGTCGCGGCCGGCGCGATGGTGCAGGCCGGTCTGATCGATCCGGTGGCAGCGGCCGCGGCGGGCGCAGCCGGAGCGGCGCTCGGCGATGCGGTGTCGTATTGGATCGGGCTCAAGTTCGGACACCTGTTGCCCCGCGCATGGCCGTTCCGCCGCCACCCCGATGCGCTCGAACAAGGCGCGACGTTCTTCAAGAAGTGGGGCTGGCCGAGCGTCTTCATCGGCCGCTTCTTCGGTCCCTTGCGCGCCTTCGTCCCGCTCGCGGCCGGCATCTGCCGGATGCCGTGGGTGCCGTTCACGGTCGCCAACGTGACATCGGCCGCCGTATGGGCGCCGGCCCTGCTGTTCTCGGGCTACGTGATCGGCACCATCGCCCGCAGCGGCTGGTCGATCGAACTGAAGGCGCTGGCGGCGGGCGGAGCATTAGCGGTATTCGCCGGCCTCGTTTGGCTGTCGCGGAAAATCTTCAAAACCGGGTAACGCTGCAAAGGCGATCACATTCGCGTGCGCCTTCGAGAGCAAAACCGAGCGCCAACCGCCTAACACACGGGAACGTGAGGTCCGGCGGCCGACAACGATCCGCGAAATTCCCGGAAAAAGTTCGTTTGCACGTCATACAGCATTGCCAGATGCGCTACTTCGAACCTGCAATAGTGTTGCGCAACTACTTTCAAGCTCGCAAGTATTTGACTGCTTGCCGCATACTTTTTCTCTAGGATGAACTTATATCCTTTTTGTGCGCCGAGCGTGGAGGGATAGCCAAATGAAGTTACGCGCTCAATTCGTGGTCGATGTGACGGCCACAGACTATGTTCAAGCTGCCGACCACCAGAAGCGTCTTGGGGCGTTCCTGGATGACATCAAGCAGCAGTATTCGGACGCAACTCTGATCATCCGGGAACGACGCAAACCCAAGCTCGTGCGCCGACCACGCGAGGAAAACGACCTTGCGATTTCCGAATGACCCCGGCGTTTATCTCGCGACTCTGAAAACTCGCCATGAAAATCGCCGGCAGACTTGCCACCGCTTTAAATACCGTCTCGGCCCGCTGTGAGGATGACAACCTCGGCTGCATCACCGTCTTTCTGTGCGTGTGCGAGCACAATGGTATCTGCATCAAGGACATTGTCCATCTCTGCGGGTTGAGCGAGGCCAAGGTCTCGCGCTCCGTCGAAACCCTGCGCCTGTCCGGCCGGCAGGGCCTGGTCGACGTCCACCGCCACCCCACCGACGGCCGCAAGCGGCTCGTCTTCCTCTCCGATGACGGCGAGGCCCTGCGAACCGAAATGGAATGCCTGTTTCAGGGGCCGTAAACAGAAAAACATGAACGGATAAAAAAAACGGCGGGCCAAGGCCCGCCGCTACAGTTCGCACGAGAAGTCCAGTTACAGCTTCGCCGTGAGCGCCAAGAACACCTGACGGCCCAAAAGGTCGTAGCTGTTGTAGACGTTCGGCGTACCGGTGCCGGTGATTAGGTTCGAGATGATGTGCGGATCGGTGTCGAACAGATTGTTCATGCCGGCGCGCAGCTGCAGCTCGTTGGTGACCTGCCAAGTCGCGGAAATGTCGAAATAGCTCATCCCCGGAATACGGGCATTGGCCGCATCGAACGATCCGGAAGACAAGCCGGGCTGATCGGTGTTGCCGTCGAGCGCCGAAGGTCCGAAATACCGCCAAGTGACGGCGAGCGTGGCATCCCAAGGCGTATTCCAGTTCACCCGGAAGTGATGACGCCAGTCCGGCAGCGGATTGCCGCAAGTGTTGCCGAACAGCCCGACGCAATCATACGCCGGGTTGGTCGACACGTTCTGGGTCTTGGCCGTCATGGTGTAGGTGCCGGTCAGATGGACGCCGACACTGCCCCACCCCGTAAGCCCGACGTCCTCCAGACCCAACTGGTAATCGGTCTGAAGATCGATGCCCGAGTTGTTGAAATAGCCCGAGTTGACAAACGTCCCGTCGATATAACCGCCGCCGGCCACGGTCGTACCATAGAGCGTACCCGCCGAGGTGCGGTGGATCAGGCTGCAGAACTTGGGATCGCCACTCGCGAGGCAATTGTTGAGCGAGACGTTGATCGGAATACCCTGGATGATGCCGTTGTAGACGTCGATCTTGTAGTAGTCGACGCTGGCAACGAGGCCGGGCACCATGCTGGGCGTGGCGCTGAGGCCGATCGAGAAGGTCTTGGCTTTTTCCGGCGAGAGGTTGGGATTGCCGCCGGTGAGAATGGCGCATTGCCCCGACGGACATTGCCCGATCGCATTGGTGGAACCACCGTTGCCGTACTGGGCGGAGGTCACACCGGTGCGCTGGCATTGTTCCAGGCTCGCCGTTGCGGGTGCGAAGCCGTTGTCCATCGTCGGCGCGCAAGGATCGACCGACACGATCGAGGTATTGGTGACCGATCGCGGCGTAAAGCTCTCGAGCAGCGACGGCGCCCGGATCGCGACATCATAGGATGTGCGCAACCGGATGTCCGGGATCGGCGACCATTGCAGGCCGACTTTCCAGGTCGTCGGATTACGGTTGCCGGTATAGCGCGAGAAACGGATACCCGCGTCCACCGACAGATCTTCGAAGAACGGCTGCTGCTGGGCCAGCGGAATGCGGATTTCGCCGTAGACTTCGGTCACTGCGATGGCGTTGTCGATCGGAACGACGGACCCGCTGAACCCAACCAGGTCGTTGGAACTCTCGGCGACGTCACCGGCATAGGTCATCTTGTCCTTGCGGTTAGAAGCGCCGAACGCGACCTGGACGCCATCGGTGGCATAAGGCGACTTGACGCCGTAGTCCCCAAGATCGCCGGTGATGTCGAGTTCGATGATCTCTTCGAACAGCGTGCCGCGCGACGTGCCGTAGGTCGCCAGATACGCCGTCTGAGCCGGCGTCACGCCGCCTTCGCTAAAGATGTTGTAAGGCACGCAGGCGGAGTCTTCGCCCGACAGAACCGACTTACAAGTCGGAACGCCGCCCACCGACACCACCTGGAGCGCCCGGTTGATCTTCTGGTTCGACAGGTAATTGCCGTTCATCTGATCGAGGGTGACGTAGTAGTAGGAGCCGAAAGCGTCGTAGTGCCAGGCGCTGCCGACGTCGCCCTTGAGGCCGACCACACCGCGATAGTTGAAGTGCTCGTAATTGCTGTAGCGCCCGCCGCCTTCGACGTTACGCCGGCCGATTTCAAGCGGCGCGTTGTCGGTCGCGCCGAGACCCTGCCCGGTGCAGAACACGCCGATCTCCTGGCCGCTGAGCAGCGGGTTATCGCAATTGACGAACCAGTTGCCGGACCCATCGGCGGAAAACGCATTGGAGCCGCGGAACACGGCGGTCGGAGCGATCTGCTGCATCGAGCGGTCGTTCATGAACTCGAATTCGGCGTAAGGCTTGGCCCATTTCGCGACGTCGTAATGCGCGAACAACGCGCCGTTGAAGCGGGTATCCTGACGCGATAGCGTCTCGTAGTCGTTGGAGTTGAACGTCGAAGACGGATCGGAACCGGCCACCGGGAACGGCAGCGCCTGATGGCCGACGACCGAATAGATCGGCTGGGCCGGCAGCGTCTTGGGCTGGAAATAGTTCGAATTACTCGACCCAGAACAGTAGATGTCCGGATCGATATTGATTTGGCAGGCCGAGAAATCGCGGTTCTTCATCCACGCCGGATCGGCATTGCGATAGCCAAGAAAGCCGGTGACGTTGCCCTTGCCGTCGGCAGTGTTGGCGCCGATCGTGATCGAGGCTTGAATGGTGCGGCCGTCCCACACGTCTTCGGGCGCCTGCCTCAGCGGCCCCTGGGTATTGGCGGTCAGCGTCTCGCCGATGACGCGGCGCGCGAAGCTGTTGTCGTTGTGGTGCCAGTTGGCGCCGTACTGCATGTCGACCTGGACGCCCTCGAAATTCTGCTTGAGCACGAAATTCACGACGCCGGCCACCGCATCGGAGCCGTAGGTCGACGAGGCGCCGCCGGTCAGCACTTCCACCTTCTCGATCAGCGGCACCGGGACTTGGTCGAGGTCGGGCGCGGCGCCGGGATTGCCGGTGCTGGGATCGCCGACGCCGAGGCGCCGTCCGTTCACCAAAACCAGCGTGCGGGTCGGTCCAAGACCGCGCAGGTTCACCGTGGTAACGCCACCGGGGCCGGAGAGCGGATTATTGGTGTTGGAAAAGTCACCGGTGTTGCTGATGAAGGTCTGCGGCAGGTCATTCAGCATTTCGGAGACGTCGGTCGCGCCCTTCACCTGGAATTGCTCGTTGGTGACGGTCTGCACCGGACTGACCGAGGTCAGGTTCGACGACATCGGAATGCGCGAACCCGTCACCACGACGGTTTCCGTAGACTGGGCGAGCGCGGGGCACGCAACAATCAGCGCCGCGACACTCGCGGCTCCCAGCAACCGGGGCCGAGGGATGGTGTGTTCAAACATAGAAAAGCTCCTCTGCAAGCGCCCTAGCCCGTCCAAAAGGCAGGATTACGCGTTGGGCAACGTTGCCGGATGCAGCGGAGCAATGGACTAATATCGCCACCGGAACTGGAGCGACTTGCTCCGTACACGGCAGTTTGTCGGTTGGATGGCGGCTATCGCATAGCAAATGCGGAGCAAATGTGTTGCGGCGGGAAGAGAGCGGGCGGCGGGGGGACACACGCGAGTCCTCCCGAGGAACGCACAAACGCCTGTGCCGCAAGGGGAAACCGCATCAGCAAACGGGAACAGCGACATCGGCGCGGCGTTCACGTGCGTGTGATCGCCCTTGGCTGGCGGGCATTTCCGACACAATCGCGCCCGCTTTCGGCGATGTTGCAGGAAAGCCGCGCCGCGCGAAAACAATGCATCACAAAAGAAGAGGACGCCCGCATGATTGCGAGCGCCCTCCGCTTCATTGCCGAAGCAATCTTGCTGCGATCAGCCGTGCAGCTTCTTCGCTACCTCAGCGATCTTGCGGCCCTGGTAGCGGGCACCGGCGAGTTCATTCTCGCTCGGCTGGCGCGAACCGTCGCCGCCCGCAATCGTCGAAGCACCGTAGGGCGAGCCGCCAGTGATCTCGTCAAGCGTCATCTGCCCGGCGTGACCGTAATCGAGGCCGACCACCACCATGCCGAAGTGCAGCAGGTTGGTAATGATGGTGAACAGCGTCGTCTCCTGGCCGCCGTGCTGGGTAGCAGTCGAGGTGAAAGCGCCGCCGACCTTGCCGTTGAGCGCACCGCGCGCCCACAGCCCACCGGCCTGATCTAGGAAGTTCGACATCTGCGAAGTCATCCGGCCAAAACGCGTGCCGGTGCCGATGATGATCGCGTCGTAATCGGCCAGGTCCTCGACCTTCGCCACCGGCGCCTTCTGGTCGAGCTTGAAGTGCGACTTCACCGCGATCTCCTGCGGCACCAGCTCGGGCACGCGCTTGATGTCGACGGTGGCGCCGGCTTCGCGCGCGCCTTCGGCAACGGCTTCGGCCATTGTCTCGATATGACCATAGGACGAATAGTAGAGGACCAGAACCTTAGGCATGACGAACTCCTTTTTTAATTGGTCGCGCAATTTGTCCGAAAACCGCTTCACACTTTTCGGATTGCGCTCCCGACTCGGGATTTGAACTACGCAGCGTCCACGAGGACGATTTCGGAATCTTCGAGGGCTTTGACGCTGAGCGTCTCGACTTCACTGATGGCAGCGCCGTCGCGATGGTTGATCGTGACGCCGTTGACTTCCACCGCACCCACCGCAGCAACCAGATAACCGTGACGCGATGCGCCGAGCGTGTATTCGGCGGTCTCGCCCTTCTTGAACGTGGCGCCCACCACCCGCGCATCGGTGCGGATCGGCAGCGCGTCGGTGTCACCGGGCAATCCGCTCGCCAGCGTCACGAAACGGCCAGACCGATCGGCTTTGGGGAACGGCTTGGTGCCCCAGGCGGGCGCACCGCCCTTCTCGCGCGGCAGAATCCAGATCTGGAACAGTGTCGTCTTGGTCGGCTCGAGATTGTATTCGGCATGACGCACGCCAGTGCCTGCGCTCATCACCTGCACATCGCCTGCTTCGGTGCGGCCCTTATTGCCCATCGAATCCTGATGCGTAATAGCACCTTCGCGGACATAGGTGATGATTTCCATGTCGGCATGCGGGTGCGGCGGGAAACCGGAGTTCGGCGCGATCTCGTCGTCGTTCCACACCCTGAGGTCGCCCCAGTGGACGCGCTCGGGATCATAATAGTTGGCGAACGAGAAGTGGTGACGCGCATTGAGCCAGCCATGGTCGGCATGGCCGAGACTGTCGAAGCGTCTGACGTCGATCATAGGAACTCTCCCGGCGGATACATCCGCCTTTCTGTTGCTGCCGATAGTTATTGATCCGGGGCGCGAACAGAAATAGAAACGATCGAAACTCATCGTTTCCGGAAAGTGCCATGAGCGCTCTGCCCGACCTCGAAGCTCTCGCCGTGTTCGCCAAAGTGGCGGAATTCCGCTCTTTTGCCCGCGCCGCCGCCGAACTGCAGCTATCGAAGCCGACCGTGTCGAAAGCCGTGACCCGGCTGGAACAGCGGCTGCACGCCAGCCTGTTCAACCGCACCTCGCGGCGGCTGGCCCTGACCGAGGCCGGCGAAAAGCTCTTGGCGCGCGCCACCGCCATGCTGGCGGAAGGGGAAGCCGCCGAAGCCGAGGCGCTCAACCAGTCACAAGTGCCGCGCGGACGCTTGCGCATCGCCGCGCCGATGAGCTTCGGCGTACTTCATATTGCACAGCTGCTGCCGGCCTTCTTCCGTGAATATCCGGAGGTCTCCGTTGATCTGCAGCTTTCCGACGAGATCATCGATCTGGTCGGCAACGGCTTCGACGGCGCCATCCGGATTGCGGCGCTGCCGGATTCCTCGCTGGTGGCGCGGCGGTTGTGCGCCATGCCGGTTTATCTGGTGGCGGCACCATCGTATCTGAAGGCGCATGGACGCCCCAAACATCCGATGCATTTGAGCGAGCACGCCGCCATCGCCTACTCCTATTCGCCGAACCAGGGCGTATGGCAGTTCAAGAAGAAGACCGGTGAAGTCGCCAGTGTGCGGCCGGCGGGTCCCTTAAGTGTCAACAACGGCGAAGCCATGCTGCCCGCGATCATCGCCGGCGTCGGGATCGCCATCCTGCCGGAATTCATTGTGCGCGACGCGCTGGCCAAGAAGCAGGTCGAAATCCTGTTGCCCGAATGGAGCCTCGGCGAGGGCGCGGTCTACTGGGTCACCCCGTCCAGCGGACCCAAACCGCAACGCGTCACCGTGATGGGCGATTTCCTGGCGAAGATGCTGGGCAAGAAGAAGAGCTGAGGCCGCCCTGCCCCACTTTTGCCATGCCACGAGCCATGCATTAGAACTATTCTAAGTATGCAGAGAACGCATTTGTGACGCGGCGTCATACTGCGGTCTATTCGCATTCGAAATGCCGAATGACCTGCCGTTTTTCAGAATGCCGCAACACGAAATTGATTTTCGCGCCGATCTTCACCGGCCGCCGTGCGTTCGGGATTTTTATCGTTTTCGCTCCAACTCACGGATGACTTGGTCCCATGGCTGAAAATATCGCTTCCTTTATCGCCCGCACCCTCGCCGAAGCCGGCGTCGATCGCATCTGGGGCGTCACCGGCGACTCCCTCAATGGACTCTCCGACAGCCTGCACCGCCAGAAGAAGATCCGCTGGATGGGCACGCGCCACGAAGAAGCCGCCGCGTTCGCCGCCGGCGCGGAAGCGCACATGACGGGCAAGCTCGCGGTCTGCGCCGGATCGTGCGGGCCGGGCAACCTGCATCTCATCAACGGCCTGTTCGACTGCCAGCGCAATCACGTGCCGGTGCTGGCGATTGCGGCCCATATCCCTTCGGCGGAAATCGGCTCAGGCTATTTCCAGGAAACGCATCCGCAGGAGCTGTTCCGCGAATGCAGCGTTTACTGCGAACTCGTCACCAATCCCGAACAGATGCCGCGCGTGCTCGAAATCGCCATGCGCAGCGCCATCCTGAAAAAGGGCGTCGCGGTGATCGTGCTGCCGGGCGATGTCGCGCTGCTGCCGATGCCGGAGGGAATCGACGTGCGCTGGACAACGCCGCGCGATCCCGTCGTGGTGCCGCCGGAAAACGAACTCGATGCCCTCGCCGCCATGCTCAACGGCTCCAGCAAGATCACGCTGCTCGCCGGCGCCGGATGCGCCGGGGCCCATGATGAAGTGCTGAAGCTCGCCGAGACCTTGAAAGCGCCGGTCGTCCATGCCCTGCGCGGCAAGGAGCACGTCGAATACGACAACGCCTATGACGTCGGCATGACCGGGCTGATCGGATTCTCGTCGGGCTATCACGCCATGGGTTCGGCCGACACCCTGTTGGTGCTGGGTTCGTCGTTTCCCTATCGCGCGTTTTATCCGGCCCATGCCGAGATCGCCCAGATCGACACCCGCCCCGAAGCGCTCGGCGCCCACACCCAGATCGACCTTGGCCTGATCGGCGATATCAAGGCGACGATCCAGGCGCTGCTGCCGCGCCTCAAGACGCACAAGGATCAGGCGTTCCTCACCACGGCGCGCGAGCACTATGCCAAGGCGCGCAAGGATCTCGACGCGCTCGCCACCGACGACGGCGCCAAAGGCCAGATCCATCCGCAGTATCTCGCTAAGCTGATCAGCGAGAAGGCGGCGGACGACGCGGTCTTCACCTGCGACGTCGGCACGCCGACGGTGTGGGCGGCGCGCTATCTGACCATGAACGGCAAACGGCGGCTGATCGGTTCGTTCACCCACGGCTCGATGGCCAATGCCATGTCGCAGGCGATCGGCGTCCAGTCGGTCGATCCCAAGCGGCAGGTGATCGCGATGTGCGGCGACGGCGGATTCGCCATGCTGATGGGCGACATCCTCTCGCTGCGGCAGCTCGAACTGCCGGTGAAGCTGATCGTCTTCCACAATCGCAGCCTCGGCTTCGTCGCCATGGAAATGAAGGCGGGCGGGTATATTTCGGACGACACCGATCTCAACAGCCCCGACTTCACCAAAGTGGCCGAAGCCATCGGCATCAAGGGCATCCGTGTCGAGGATGCGAAGGCCTTGCCCGCGGCGCTCGACGAAGCCCTTGCTCATCCCGGGCCGGTGCTGGTCGATGTGATGACCGCCAAGCAGGAACTCGCGATGCCGCCGCAGATTACGCTGGAGCAGGCCAAAGGCTTCAGCCTTTACATGATGCGCGCCATCATCAACGGCCGCGGCGACGAGCTGATCGAACTCGCCAAGACGAACTGGCGGTGACGATCAGTCAACTTCTGCCGATGCCGTAGACCGGCCCCATCAAATTGGTATGCTATGCACTCTTTTATCATGGAGAGTGCATGGCTGGGCAGACGATCATCGAACAGCGCCGGGGACAAATGTTTCCGGTTCTCGGCGCCGAGGAGATAGAGCGGCTGAAGCGTTTCGGTCAGGAACGCGAGTATGCCGATGGGGAATGCCTCGCCCGCGCCGGCGAACAGGCCGATGCCTATCTGATCCTCGAAGGTGAACTCGTCATCAGCGCGCCCAACGGCGAGGTCATCGTTACGCATGGTCCGGGCTCCTTCTCCGGGGAACTGGCGCAACTCTCCGGACGGCCCGCGCTGGTCGACGTTTGTGCCAAAGGCGCGACCCGAGTCGTCCTGATTGATCCGGCAGAGCTGCGCCAAATCCTCGTAAGCGCGCCCGAAATCGG